>NZ_CP013341.1:2405687-2706398 GCF_001455205.1 Nitrosomonas ureae | reverse complement strand
TTTTTATCAGAACCTAACGATAACGTCAGTGGGATTTAACTGCCGTTATCGTTAAAATCTTTCTTATTGCGATCTGCATGATATAGAAATTTAAACTGCGCCATTACGCTGATTCAAAATAAAGTCCCGCACGATCTTGATCTGGTTATCATCCATCAGCATGGGAGCATGACCAATACCCGGCAATTCTACTACCTTGGCCTTTGCGCCACGAACTTGCATTTGCGCAGCCGTCTCTGCCGATAGAATATCGGATTCCATTCCGCGCAATACCAGTGTCGGAACATTGAGCTGATCCCATTGTGCCCACAGATCAATATCTGTGATCTCATGCGTTTGAAAACTCACTGCAATTCTTGGATCGTAGCGAAAGCCGTATGAGCCATCAGGGTATTCACGGGCACTATGAATTGCCATATGAGTCCATTGCGCATCGGTTAAGGGACCAAATGAAACTGAAATCAGTTTCATGTAATTCTTAAATTCTTCAAAACTAGCAAAGCGGGGATCTTTACCCACATATTCGGCTATTCTTTTTAATGCTACCGCAGAAATTAACGGACCTAGATCACTGATCACCAACTTGTTGATCTGCATGGGTAAATTTTTCTGCAAAGCCAGCACCATGCCAATCAACCCACCCATGGAGATACCCACCCAATCCAGCGTTATTGCCGTTGTGTATTGAGATTTAAGGTGGTTCAATAGCGATATCGCATCCGAAAGATACAAAGGATAATATTCATAATCCTGCGCCTCCTGCAGCCAATCACTTTGACCTCGACCCACCACGTCAATGCAAATTACCCTACAATCCGTTTGCAGCTCGTGCGCGAGATAATCGAAATCACGGCAATTACGTGTCAATCCATGAACACAGATCACAACATGAGGATTCTCGCGGTCACCCCAGTCAGTATACGCAATATGATGCGGCTTTCTTGGTTTGTCATCAGCTGACAAAGTAGGTACAAGCAATCGATTTACAGGTATTTTCATAAGTTTAATATGTACTGTCTTTTAATTCTAAAAACAATGCATTAACTGCAATCGCAATAGAGTATGCGAAATTTCATACAATCATCCTGATCATCAGTATAAATAGCATCGATTTAAAAACTGTAGAAGCTGGTTTTTTAATGACTTGCTCAAGACTTGTTCACAATTTTTGTTGCATGCGGAATATAAGCCGTGTAAAAATTTTAACGCAGCATTGGATCATTTTCTCAAATTGTCAAGCCACCTTAAACAAATCTTGAGTAGAAGTAAAATATGAAATTATCTGATCTCTATTGGTATCGCATTACTCCTTTGCATTTTCTTTTGTGGCCAATAAGTGTTCTCTATGGTTTTTTCTTGACACTGAAAAAACTGTGTTATTGGTTGGAGATTTTGCCTTCGGTCAAATTACCCGTCACTGTTATTATGATCGATAGTATCAGTGTCGAAGATGGCAGCAAAACACCTTTATTGCTTTGGTTAGTGGATTGTTTGATAACTCAAGGCTATCGACCAGGAATTATAACGCGCGACAACTCCGATAGACCAAACTTGCCACATGAAATAACTTGCGAGAGTGATACACATAGTGTCGATGGAAAAACATTTTTGCTGGCTCATCACTGCCGGGCATCCTGTCCGGTATGGGTTGGAAGCGATAGAATAGCCACCGCCCATGCATTACTGAGCGCTCACCCGGAATGTAATATCATCATCTGTAATGGAGGTATGCACTATTATCAACTTGAACGCGATGTAGAAATCATAACGGTCGATTTCAGTGCACATAGTTTTGGCAATGGACTCTTGGTACCCGCAGGGCCGCTACGTATCAATCTTAATCAGTTAAAAAAATCCGATATTCTCGTAACAAATGGAAAACCCGATCATCCTCGAGATATGAGCAAGTGGGGTAAAACCTACATTATGCAGCTGGCAGATGAAATGGTGTATAACGTGCTTAAGCCCGAGATCCAACAATCCGTTTCCTGCTTTAAAAATAAGCATCTACATATTGTAACCGATGCTAATAACTCTCGTTGGTGCTTTGATCTCATGCAAAACAAAGGTCTCCATGCAAAATTGCATTCTTATGCGGAAAATCATCGATTTAGTCAGCACGAGATTAATCTCCCAGAAGCCGATGCTATCCTCATGCCGGAAGAAAATGCGCTGCAGTGCAAGAAACTCGCCAATGACAAGCTTTGGGCTTTGCCAAGGAAAGCCTGGATTAATAACGAGTTGCTAGAGATTATAATAAAAAAACTTGAAAATAAGAATTAACCCTATGAAATCATCTCATCAATTTATAAGAGAAATCAGGCCACAAGAAATTGTAAACAAGGTTCTCTACTTAAATTGGAATCTGGGAAAAATTCAAACCGGAGCGCTAGACAGAAGAGCAGAATCTGGTTTTCTTTGAAGGAAGTGTGTAGAATCCTGCGGTTTTCCAATTCAGAAATTAAGTGAGTTATTAATCTGTGGCATTCTACGTACAAAAATATGGCGGCACATCAGTCGGAAGCACCGAACGGATAAAGAATGTTGCCCGTAGAGTGGCAAAATTTCATGCACAAGGACACCAAATTGTAGTTGTTGTTTCAGCCATGAGCGGTGAAACAAATCGCTTAATCGCTTTGGCTCATGAAGTGCAAGTGAATCCGGATCCACGGGAATTAGATGTCATGATCTCCACCGGCGAGCAGGTGTCCATTTCATTATTGGCAATGGCATTAATGGAACTTGATATCCAAGCCAGAAGCTATACAGGATCACAAGTCAAAATTTTAACTGACAGCACACATACGAAAGCTCGAATCTTAAATATCGATGAAGACAGGATCCGGGCTGATCTTGCTGCGGGTTATGTAGTAGTCGTAGCTGGATTTCAGGGTGTAGACGAGCAAGGCAACATCACAACGCTTGGCCGCGGCGGATCCGATACAACCGGAGTTGCACTGGCCGCAGCTCTGAAAGCGGATGAATGTCAAATTTACACTGATGTTGATGGAATTTACACTACGGATCCACGTGTTGTAGCAGAAGCAAGAAGGTTAAACACCATAACTTTTGAAGAAATGCTCGAAATGGCAAGCCTTGGCTCCAAGGTCTTGCAATTGAGATCTGTCGAGTTTGCAGGAAAATATAAAGTGAAACTGAGAGTCTTATCAAGTTTTGAAGATGAAGGCCAGGGCACTTTGATTACTTTTGAGGAAGATGAAGATATGGAACAAGCGGTTATTTCAGGGATCGCATTTAATCGCGACGAAGCAAAAATTACTGTATTGGGTGTTCCAGATCATCCTGGGATTGCTTATCAAATTCTTGGTCCCGTAGCAGATGCCAATATCGATGTGGATATGATCATACAAAACGTTGGTCATGATGGTCTAACAGACTTCTCATTCACTGTTCATCGCAATGAATTCAACAATACGATGAATATTTTGAAAGAAAAGATTCAACCTCATATTGGTGCACGTGATGTACTCGGAGGTGATAGAATTGCGAAAGTATCGGTCGTAGGTGTTGGAATGCGCTCGCACGCTGGCATTGCAAGCAAAATGTTCCGTGTGTTAGCGGAAGAAGGAATCAATATACAAATGATCGCCACTTCTGAAATAAAAATTTCGGTTGTTGTCGATGAAAAATATATGGAGCTGGCCGTTCGGGTTCTGCATAAAGCGTTTGATCTTGAGCAAGCACCTTAAACTAAATCAGAAGAATTGAGCAACAAACTATTATACGACTGCATTCAACAGATTAACGGAGAGATGGCCGAGTGGTCGAAGGCGCTCCCCTGCTAAGGGAGTATAGGCACAAAAAGCTTATCGAGGGTTCGAATCCCTCTCTCTCCGCCAGATATGTAATAAAATCAATAACTTACGTATTGTTTTATAATCTGACCTACATAAAAACCAAAAATAAAAATCTCTTTATTAGGGTATTCCTGCCGGTTCGGTATCACCCCAAACAACCTAAAACCCGCCAGCAAGACTCACAGGTCACGCGCACAGCGGAAACAATGAAAGAGCTCAGCGTATCCGGGGCTTAGTTTCTGGCCTAGTAATAGCTTCAGGTTAGTTAAATAGTACTCGATCAAAAAATTAATTCATCATTTGTTATGACTATTCGTTCATATTCTATTGTATTATTTTCGATAATACCTATTCGTGCAATTAATCAATAAAAGTACTTGTTTAATAATTTACCTGGAGTAAACATGAAGCGCGTACCTAGTGAAATTACATTTGGATATAAAATTTTAGAAATACCTA
This sequence comes from Nitrosomonas ureae, assembly GCF_001455205.1. NCBI lineage: Bacteria > Pseudomonadati > Pseudomonadota > Betaproteobacteria > Nitrosomonadales > Nitrosomonadaceae > Nitrosomonas > Nitrosomonas ureae. The sequence goes on along the minus strand of NZ_CP013341.1, from coordinate 2,702,121 downwards.
CGCTAGCAGAAATGGGTATACCGCTGGCTGGATTAAGCGATGTTGTATTTGATAGTGAAACCGAAAATTGGAGTAATCCAGAATCGTGTTGGATTGATAGAGGAGAGCCTATTCTTAGTTACAGCATTATTAATTATAGTAATGCAAAAAAAACTATGTTTTCATTTATGAATGACCCCGTTAATACAGAAAAGTATGAAATTACTGCGCCAATCTCGGGAATATTTACAAAAATTTATCATCAAAGAACACAAGAATATTCTTTAAATTTCGATACGGGTCTTCAATATCAATGGACTAAAATTTTTGGGTTTCCTGTAATTCTCATTCCAAATGAAGAACCACTTCCGGAACATCATAATTTTTATGTATATGATGAAATCTCTTCACATTTTTATTATAACTTCGACGCTATACTGATTCGTGATCAACACAGCGTCAACCCTGAGAGACTTCGAAGTTACATTGAGAGAAAAGAAAGCGGAACCCGTCAACAATACCTAAATTGGTTAAATGAAATCAAGCAACGGGAAAGCAGTAACTTTAGAAATTATAAAATTAGAGAAATATCTGAAGAAGATAAAGAACTTGTTAACAATATTCAACAACTTAGAGCAAAAGATCTACAATTAAGAAATAAGCTTGCTCATATAGCCAGAGATTTCGGCGAATCGATTTAAATCAAATTCGTTAAAACCCTCCAAAACGCTCTATAGCGCGTTAAAATAACGCGCCTTATAATACCTTTACCAACACGGCGGATTCAAGTTTGAAGTGCAATTTTGAATAACGCAGGTCATGGGGGTTGGATGCGGTAGCATCTGAGCCTTTTTGACCAGTCAGTCGAAATTGCAAAGATGAACTACACACACCTAACCCAAGAAGAACGATACCAGATATACGCCTTGAAAGACCTCTGCACAACCGCAAGAATTTTGCTGTAGTGACAGAGAAAATTTTCCAAGTGACACTTGTTGCACGTCACTTTAATAAAAAGTGAAGTTTTTTCCTTTTTTTAGGTGAATTTTTCCCCCTTATGTAATATTTGGACGGATCGCTCCCCTTAATGGTTGGTCTACGAAGATTTTGTTGGCTGCTTTCTTTAGATTCATGCAGATACTTTTCAGTATGACTTGGGCGTTGACTTTCGTCGTACCGAAGTAGCTGGCGCGTCCCATTCTGAATAAGCGTTTGATTGTGCCGAAACACTGTTCGACAATATAGCGTTTTTTACTGATCAATTGATTCGCCAGCTTCTGGCGTGACGAGAGGGGTTTATTCTTGTACGCGCGATGCATGATTGCGCTCTTGATCTTTTGCTTTCTTAGAAATTGCCGATTGGCATTGCTGGCGGATCCCTTGTCGGCATACACCCGATTCGCCTCGATATGCGCACCATCGATAGCGGCTTCGAAATGCATCATTTCGCTCTGGTTGGCAGGGGCGGTGTGAACCCCGCGCACATAGCCGTCTTGTGCGTCCACCACCAGGTAACTGCGGTAGCCAAACTGCGACTTCCTGCCTTTCTTTAGCCAGGTCGCATCCGGATCCGCGCTTTGTTCTTCGATACAGTTGATTCCAGGCTGACTACCATCTTCAAACTGAACAACCTTACCTTCTTCGGCATCCACTTCCAGTGTGATGGTCTTTTTAGGGCGTGCCGCTGACTCAATCAGCGTGGCATCAATGACCGCTCCTGTCGCACCCTTGATCATCAATCCGTGGGATTGAAGCTGTTCATTAATAGTGGCCAGCAGATCATCTAGCCGGTCGTTGGTTATTAGTCGGTTACGGAACCGGCACAAAGTGGTTTCGTCCGGTATCGCATCCGACAAGGACAGTCCGCAAAATTGCAGAAAATCAATGCATACACACAGTGCTTGCTCCAACGCAGCGTCCGATAAACTATGCCACTGACCTAGCAGGATCGCTTTGAACATCAACAACCCATCAAACGGCTCTTGGCCTCCACCATGCGATAACTCGCGCTTGTATAAACCCGTAAGTTTCGGACGTAATTCCTCCCACTCAATTAAGCCTTCAATCTTCAACAGAACATTATCTCGATTCAATCGCTCTGCTAATTCCAGTGTTCCAAAACTCATCTGCATCTTTTGCTCCAGCTGTCTTTTAACCTCCTCTATTTTAGTTGGTTATTGCACTGCCAGGCGAGGTTGTGCAGGAATCTTCAAAGAGTTACTTCATCTTAGAATATTTAAATGTTTCGATGTAGGCGTCATGTAGGGACTATGTAGGAATATTCGATCAATCATGGATTTTCGCACCAGGTTCAAATAACATCCCTAGAAATGGATTATATTGAGCTGGCGTCAATATCCGTTGCAAATAATAGACACTGATTCTTCGAAAGCCTGATTAGCCCAACGGATCCACATAATGCTTGTTTGTGATAAACCACGTAGTTAGTAACGCCCAATACTTTATCCGTAACAACGTCACAACCCAGCATTGATGAGGGTTCCAGCATTACTCTTCTATTGCCTGTTACTGTTACTTTTCCTTTCGTTACTTTACCCTTTAAAGGCTGCCGAAAGGAATGGTTCTGGAATATGACTCAGCTATGCTAGTGTTAATTTGACAATTGACCAATCGATAGAGTAGCGGACTTTTAATCCGTTGGTCGCGAGTTCGAATCTCGCACGGCCTACCAAATAGAATAGGGGTTAGGTTAAACGCTAATCCCTTTTTTATTTAGAGCATAACAAAAAATTCAAAGTTAAATTACTTCCAGCATAATCGGAGGCTTATCGCTGGAGCCCCTTAAAGGGGCTGTTTGTGAGCCGCTAAAGCGGCACCTACATACCCAGTTTCAACTGATCATAACGTTCATCTTCCTTTTCCTGATCTCGGATATATGCTCTGACCATCTCTTCATCCAGACCTACCGTTGATACGAAATACCCACGAGCCCAAAAACTTTCTCCCGTTAAATTCCTTCCTCTGCCCAATTGACGCGCAATTGCTATCGCACTTTTATCTTTGATAAAACCTACTACATGCGACACCGAGTACTTGGGTGAAATACTTATACACATGTGAATGTGATCCAGCATCAAATGGCCTTCCACAATCGCGCTTTCCTTCTGATTTGCCAGATCGCGCAACACTTCCCCTATATGCTTCCTGACCTTGCCAAATAGCAGTTTCTTTCGCCGCTTCGGAATAAATACCACATGATATTTACAATCCCAGCACGTATGGCTCAAACTTTGGTACTCCTTCATCTTTGACTCCTCGTCTCCTGGTTGGGACGAGAACGTTACGACGACTGCCGTAACGGTCAAACCTTGGGGAGTCCCCCGGAAAAGTCAGGGGTTTACCTATTATTAATTATACTGTTATCTAAATACAGCACTTCGATATTTCCCGGATATCAAGCAAAATAAATCGATTTTTCGGCTCTGGACCGAACTTATGCAGAACTCTTCCTGGTAATTATCCTCTACGCTTTACGTTGTAAAGCGGATTCCATGACAATGCCTCAATGGAAAGCAAAAGTGAAGGTGCATCGTCCAAAATTTCAAAACGCGGCAACACGGAATTCAGGAGATTTCTGAAACTTCTGACAGAGAAAGCAGTATAGACTGAATTATTCCTACTAGTGCAATTTACTATGTACTATGCTATTCGCTACTTTGTCGCATGGATTCCATATTTTGACAGCACATGTCACAAAAGTTATTTACTAGTTGTGAACCATTCTTAGGTTATTGCTTGGTTTCAATTGTCCATAGTGGGTTTTTTTTGGGAAAAATTGAATATGAAAATAAACATTACAAAAAAAGAGTATAGATTGTTACTCGATATTCTCTATCTCGGAGACTGGATGTTAACTGCACATGACCAGGAAGAATTGCCAGAAAAGGAGAAGTATCAAGATGTAATCCAGAAATTTTACTCATATGCTGAAGAAATGGGTTACGGGAATTTGATAGAAGCTGATAAAGAATCAAATAAATATTATGAAACACGAGAGTATGAAGATACGAGCGAAGTTAGCGAAATCATTGAAAACTATGATAATGCTACATTCTGGGAAGAATTAGTGTCAGAACTTGCGATGAGAGATGCTAAAGAAACTGAAGGAATTGATGCAATCAAAAAAATGTCACCTGAAAAAAGAATAGAATTATTGCACTCATTGGAAGAAAAATATCATGAAGAATTTATGGCTAATGATCTAACTAATCTTAAAATCAAGAAATGAGGTACGATCATAAGCTGTACTGATTTACCATTGCTGTAGGTATAATGGAAAGCCAGAGAATGTACATTTTATTAATTGATTTCAGGAGAGATTATTATCTTTGCTAATTTTAAATTTAATGCGATTGCAATAGCATTTTTTGCTTTATCGTCTACTACTTACGCAGCTGATTATGTCTATTAGACGAGTCAAGAACCTTGGGCAAATAAGACAAACGATAGCACGATGTCAGCAGTATTCGGTGCGACCAACTGGAGTAAGTCCGGGTATAACATTGCTGATTTCAGTGGGGCGAAATTTGTATTTCTTGTTGGAAGCGACAACAATGCAAACGAGCTTTCGTCATTTATTGGGGGCAATCAAAGTTTCCTTGAGAACTATGTTGCAGGAGGTGGCCATCTATTTATCAATTCAGCCCCTAACGAAGGAGGAACATTTTCATTAGGATTTGGTGATACTCTAAATCATGACTTTGCTCATCAGTCTACTCACAGTTCTGTTGCAACTATCAATACCGCAGGTGTATCAGCTGGGCTCACATACGGCGACATTGCAACTGAATACACAGGAAACTTCTTTTCTCATGCAACGGTAACCGGTCCTCTCACAAGTCTAATTGACGGGTCTGCAGGAAGTATATTTAGTGTCATGGATTGGGGTAGCGGATTCGTTGCTTTTGGCGGGCAAACAACAACAAACTTTCACGATCCCGTAGTTGATGCAAGGGGTCTATTGGCCAACGAGCTGGCGTACGTTGCCTCCGTTCCTTTTGTCTCTCCGCTTCCTATTCCTGAACCAGAAATTTATGCCATGTTATTGGCTGGACTGGGGCTGTTGGGTTTCGTAGCACGACGCAGAAAAGAATCAGTCATTTAAATTAGTTTCAGATTTAAACCAGAATGAGGGGTTATGCTCCCGGTTTTATTAGTTATTCACGCTCATTCCCATACAAATGCTTTAGAAGGTCTCGCAAGCGTATGCGAGTTATTTTTTTTAAGCTACAGCTAGCAAATTTAAAAGGCCACGCCCACCATACTGAAAAACAATAGCCTTTTCTTCCCAGGATTATTTAACGATCGAGATAGACCCATTATTAGTCGGGTAATAATTTAAGGCATTGCCAAGTTATCTCTCGCACGACCGCTTCTCAGCACAGCAGGAATATTGCTTCAAAAACTATTTTAGGAATTGCCCTCTTCGGCATTTCTAAATGATTAGTTGCAAAATTAAAGAAGTAAAGGAATCTTCCGATATTTTTGTATTTGGTAAAAGGTGCTTCAATGAGAATCATAGTCAGCGCTGCAATCATGACAATAATAGTTGTTTTAAGTGGTTGTTCAGGCATGTCAACACGGGATAGAAATACAGCTTTAGGGGCGGGTGTCGGAGCTGTCGGAGGCGCCGTCCTTACCAATGGCAGCACTCTGGGAACGATTGGAGGTGCAGTTGTAGGTGGTGTTATTGGTAACCAAATGGGTAATGGCAAGCACAAAAAATAACGACTTCAATCAATATTCGCAAGGTTGCTTACAGGATCAAGGTTAAACGTGCCCGCTTTTCGGCTACTATGTAAGATATAGATTGAGATAGCGCCCGTAGCTCAGTTGGATAGAGTACTTGGCTTCGAACCAAGTGGTCGTGGGTTCGAATCCTGCCGGGCGCGCCATTAAGTAAAATCCGTCGTTACATCCATTCCTATGAGCACTACCGCATCACCTTGCGTATAAGTATGAAAATTACCGTGAACACCGCCATCCGTCCCTTCGCTCAACAATCCCGCTTCAGGTAGAGCACAATTATTCTCCCGCGTAAGTTATCGATTGGAACATCTTGAAATCAGGCTCGGCGTCCTTTGCCCTTGAATTACTCCCGAATACATCGATTGCAGATTCCTGCAACTGCTACTTCCATACCGAAATCTGATTCGGATGCACATCAAATTGTTCAGCTAACTTAGCAAGTGACTTGTCACCCTTGATGTGCAACTATAGCCATCCTGGCTTTGAATCCCGCTGCGTGATTCCTTCTTGTCCTTCTCATACTCTCGCTCTTTTTTACCATCTATTACACGATTTGGGTTGAGCATAAATAACGCTTAACGGACTGTCTGAATTTTTAAGACCACTTCTCTATCTAGGACCTAGAAAATACCATAGGATCAGACCAATTATAGGCAGAAGCAATATTAGTACTATCCATAGCACTTTGTTTCCTGTACTCGCTGAACTTTGTACAACCTTAACAATCGCCCATACATTAAGGACTAATAAAATAAGACCAGAAAAGCCACTTACTTCAATACCCATGATTTATTTCTCCATATTTATTAAATTAATCAAATTTTTGAATCAATTCAGAAGTAATCAACTAATCCAAATAACTTTGGGTAAAAACAGGAAGAGAAAATTACCAACATAACATTTGGACCTCTCCTAGCATTTTACTCAAAACAAGCGGCTTAAAACAGATAACTGGCATGTCTATAGGTGGCGAATTACAATTCACGCTGCCATCGGTGTATGAAATAAATCTCGGCAATGTGATTTCCCCCGGTACTCGTTGATATTCGCCTTGCCCAGCACATCATTTCCGCTGAGGCTTCTTGCCAATGCAGCGTGAACGCGGTAACCGTTAAAATAGCCTTTTAAGGCATCGAGTTTCTTTTTTAAATCGTGTGAGAATCTGATCAAGACACTCGCGCCTGAGAGTGCCGATTAGCCTTTCGACGAATGGATGTGATACTGGAACGTGCGGGACCGTTTTGATTTCGTTGATCTCCAGTATTCTCAGATTGGCATGCCATCGATGAAAAGTAAAGAAGAATCGATCGAGACCAGTTAGGTTAGGAGCGTTTTGCCGGGATCGGTTGATGCTTAATGAGTAGGCTGTCTGCCACGATGGTCCGTGTCCCACCCGGCTCCTCCAGTTTCGCGAGTGTGGTAAGAAAATGCACAACAAGTAAAAGAACAATTCTCATTGATCTCGATAGTACGCGTGTTCGAGATAATTACAAGGCTGGTAACGGGATTAATTTTTGGCGAGAATTAGTAATTTGCCATGCACAGCCTGGCTATGCCAGATTGTGAAGGTGGATTGTTAAATTTAATTAAATTTTTTAAATACTTAAAAACTAGAAGTTAGAGCGTAGCCTTACAAAGCGTTCATGTACTCGCAATCGCAATGATTGATTAGTTCGATTTAGGTTTTTTATTTAACAATTTTGATTACCGCATTAAATTTATAATGAAAATAAATAAAAATCATCTCAGATCTTTTTGGGGAGTATTTGGTTTAGTTATTACTTTTTTTGTAGAAGATATTAAACTTTTACTTCATGACCCAACCTATCTTATTTTCGTCCTATATTGTGTTGTCGTATTTACAATATATAGTTTTGGTAAATGGTTAGAATTAAGTAAAGAAGAGCTTGATCAAGAAGAGATGCAATTGAAAAATGAATATAAGTTAATCAAGGAAATCAATAATTTAATACCAGAAGATCTTTCATCTTTCATTTAAAGTAATGCGTCCTGATGAAATACTTAGAAACTCAGAGCGCCCATATTTCAATACATATATTAATCGCCATGCAATTCCATCTGAATTAAGTTCAGCAAATATAACACCCTATACTGAACAAGATTTGACCACATTAGTCGAACAAGGTAACAGTATCCTATTGATTGGCAACCCTACCGAGGGTAAAACACGCACCTTGCTTGAAGTTATTCGAGACCTAAAAAGTTTCGTTGTTATTTGCTTACGTTTAGATAGATCACCGAGTAATAATGCATTGGAGCTACTGAAAGATAAAAAAGTGTTGTGGTTACTTGACGATTTAAATACTTATGATAGCGATACTTATGATTTTAATTATGCCGATTCAAATATGAAGTGCAACGCCTGATTTGAAGAATACCTGATTAGGTGTTTGGTATCCAAGCCGTTTTCTAGGTCGATTGTTCAATCTTTCCATTGCTGTATCCATTTCCTGTTGTGTAATAGTGGTGAAGTCCCTGTTTTTGGGGAAGTACTGCCGAATCAGTCCATTGGTATTCTCGTTCGTCCCTCGTTCTCATGAAGCGTAAGGGTGGGCGAAATAGAAGTCCGCATCCAGTTGTTTGCTGATCTCATCAAATCCGGCGAATTCCCGCCCGTAGTACATTCGGAGTAATGAAAGAGTCAGCGCTATACCTCAGAATATTTGATACCTATCAACAAACTGTGAGGACATCAATATGACTGACTCTACTCATATCAATCCAGATTCTATTCTCGTGGCTATCTGGAGTTGGAGTTGTCCCCTTTTGGCGGACATTTTTTTCATGGAGTCGAGAGAGTCTCGACCTGTAAAAGCGGATTGCAGTTTATCGCGATTTTATTTTTCTCATTCAGTTTTCTCTCAAAATTGTTGGGTGATAAGTATCCCAGCCCGGAATGCCTGCGAGTTGGGTTGTACCATGACTCGATCCAGGTGAATATGGCCAGCCTTGCTTCAGTTTTATTTTTCCAGGAGCGCCTATCGATCAATTCACATTCCAGGCTGGCAAAAAAGCTTTCAACCATTGCATTGTCATAAGCATCACCCACACTTCCCATGGAGGGATGCACACCCATTTCCCTGCATCGCTTGCCGAATTCAACACTGGTGTATTGACTGCCCTGGATGCCCTTCTAAATGTCAAGCAGCAATTTGGATACTATTGATAAGATTGTTGCGTTTTTTCAGAATGTAATAAACTTCTCGCGCAATATAGCGTTTAAGGCACCGCAGCGCCTCAAGTTTCGTATGCCCTTGTGTCAAACTTTTATCAACGTACTCTTTAGTTTTATTGTCCGTCCTCAGTCGTCCAATAGCGATAATATGCAGTGCACTATTAGCGGCTCTGTCACCGCCGCGATTCAATCTGTGTCTATTGACCTTGCCCGAGGAAGCAGGAATTGGATTTACACCGCATAATGCGGCAAAGCTAGCTTCGGATTTTAATCGATCCGGATTGTCTCCCGCGGTAATGAGTAATTGTGCAGCAGACTCATAACCAATGGCTTTACCTGCAATCAGATCGGGAGCAAGTTCATCAACTATGGCTGAGATCATGACATCCCGATCCGCAATCTCATCATGCAATTCCAGATATCGCCGTGCAAGAGATTTCAATGCGATTTTGTATGCAGTTGATATATTACGATACCCGCCCAGATCTGGCCGCCAAGTGACAAGAGTACGGATTAATTGCATGCGAGTCAGTGCACGGAGCGGTTCCCGAATCGACTCTGGTGCGGAAATAATATTCATTTGGATCATTTGGAGTGCGATACGTCTAGCTGCAATGGCAGTCTTCCTACATACCTTTAGAACTCGTAACGACTCCACCATGCCATCTCGTGTTTTAGGTGTGACGGTTCGTATTCCAGCAAATGCAGCATGGGCCGCATTTTCCGCATCGATTGTATCGTTCTTGCCGCGTCTGCGTCGATCCATTTTATCAGGTGAGGTAACTTCTAAAATTTCGACGTCAAACTGCTGCAGATACCTTAGCAAACCCGCACCATAAGTCCCAGTGCATTCTATTCCAATGCGCTTGACCTCACCAAAAGATTGCATCCAATTCATCAGCATTGATTTGTATCCTTGCCGTGTTGTGGAGAAAGAATTACTGGCAAGCACTCGATCGTAAGTATCGACTACGGCTGCGAAATGTATGTCTTTGTGGGTATCAACTCCTCCAACTATGCCATGATGATTGTCATCCATTCTCAGCTCCCTATTTTTGAATGATGTTATTGATAGGGATTCACCGAAACCGATTGCCGGGACAAGACAGTAATGAGATAAGCGATCAGGCCCTTCTTGGGTCACAGACAATGGCGAGGTGAAACCTCACCGATAGATATTGCCAAATAACCGACAGATCCAGGGAATGACACTATTGACGGTCTATCGCTGTGAGAGTCAGGAAACTTGGCAATTCTTACGGTACCAGAATTCCAATAATTACTCATTCAATGATTGAGTCAAATCATTATTGAAATCTGGTGCAAGTATTCTTACTATCGCTGTGGTGAATCACTTTGCCCGGTTTACGAGTGATTAACGCCATGTTCAACGCACTGATCACCAGGCTTGCTGTCATGGTTTCACCGAAAGACCAGCCCACTACCTTACGGCTGAATACATCGATGACCACGGCCAGGTACAGGAACCCTGCCCAGGTAGGAATGTAAGTCATGTCCGCAACCCATAGTTGATTGATGCTAGTTGCCTTGAAATGGCGTTGCACTAAATCCGGTGCAGGGCGGTCACGCTTATTCCGATGAGTCGGGATCACAAAGCCTCGCCTGCGACTCACCCCTTTAATTCCAGCTTCACGCATCAATCTGCCTACGCGCTTATGATTGACCCTGACTCCACGATCGGCTAGCTCAACGGTAATGCGGGGGCGGCCATACGTACAATCGCTGGTACGGTATATGGCCATGATCTGCTCGATCAATCGACAGTTGGTAATGGCCCGTCGGCTGGGTGTGCGTTTTGCCCAGTCATAGTAACCGCTGTGCGATACACCGAGTGTCTCGCATAGAACACGAGCCGGAAATTGGGCCCGGTTTGCCTTGATTAATTGGTACACTTTCCCCATCAATCCTTGTTGTTTGCAAACCAGGCCGTAGCCTTTGCCAATATGTCACGCTCCATCTCCACACGCTTGAGCTTCTTACGCAATTCCAGCAGTTCCTGCCGTTCGTTGGCACTCAAGGAAGCAACACTCGATGTCGCAGCGAAAGCAATTGCCTGGCTTGATCTAATTGGTACACCTGCTGCTCGACACCAGGTTTGTATCGAAGTGTAGTGGCATCCAAATTCCTTGGATAATTGCTTGGGGCATTTGCCTAATGCTACCAATTCCACCATCTGTTGGCGTAACTCAGGTGGGTAAGCAGGTTTGTAGTTTTGTGTCATCTTACTTCTCCTTTAAACAGAACATAATGTGTCCGTTCAAAGGGGGCAACTCCAACTCCAACTCCATATATCTGGTATCGTTCTTCTCGGGTTAGGTGTGTGTAGTTCATCTTTGCAATTTCGACTGGCTGGTCAAAAAGGCTCAGATGCTACCGCATCCAGCCCCCCTAACCTGCGTTATTCAAAATTGTACTTCAAACTTGAATCCGCCTTTGATTTTTCTGGATCGATTGAATGAATACCGCTATTCCTCGTATGCAGACAATCGGGAATTGCAAGCATGCTGCGCTTGAATGGTAAGGTCATGTATCCTCTGAATAGTCTGAAACACAGCAGGACAAATTAATTTTAGTTGGTTATTCTCACCCGCACGTTTTATAATCCGCACGCATTAACGACCTAATAACGGGATGATCAGTATAAAATTATTGACTGAGCATTCTTTCCAAATGACATGAACCCAAATCTGAATCAGCTGCAACCCTACCCCTTTCAAAAACTGCGGTCATTACTCGATGGGGTGGTACGCAATGAGGCATTGAGTCCGATTGATCTGCAAATTGGCGAACCCAAACATGCAACGCCTGACTTTATCCGTCAAGCCATAGTTGATAATCTGGATGGTCTATCGACATACCCGACGACGCTGGGAATACCGGCGCTACGGAATAACATCGCGGCATGGATAAAACAGCGTTTTAATTTGCCGGAAATCAATCCGGATACTGAAATTATTCCTGTCAATGGCAGCCGTGAAGCGTTGTTTTCTTTTGCGCAAGCAACGATAGATCGCAGCGCTGGATCCCCGGTAATCATATGTCCCAATCCGTTTTATCAAATTTACGAAGGCGCCGCGTTATTAGCAGGGGCGACACCGCATTTTATCAATACGCTGCCCGAAAATCGTTTTCGATTGGATTTCTCGCAATTGAGTAATGATGTCTGGTCGCGCACGCAATTGATTTATGTTTGCTCGCCCAATAATCCGACGGGTGCAGTCATGACACTGGAGGAATGGCAGGAACTGTTTGCACTGTCCGATCGTTATGGTTTTGTAGTCGCTGCGGATGAATGTTATTCGGAAATCTATTGTGATGAAACGAAACCGCCATTGGGCGCGCTGGATGCTGCACATCAACTGGGCCGCACAGGTTTTCCGCGCTTGGTGGCATTCAACAGCTTATCGAAACGTTCCAATGTGCCGGGAATGCGCTCCGGTTTTGTAGCCGGTGACGCAGCAATATTGAAACAATTTCTGCTGTATCGGACTTATCATGGCTGCGCCATGAATCCTGCAGCTCAGGCTGCCAGCGCAGCGGCCTGGAATGATGAAAAGCATGTGGTGGAAAATCGCCGGTTGTATGCGCAAAAATTCTCTGACGCGCTGGCGTTACTGGAAGATGTAATGACCGTGCAAATGCCGGACGCAGGTTTTTATTTGTGGATAAAAACACCTATCGGCGATACCGAATTCACCAAACGATTGTATCAAGATTATAATGTGACGATGCTGCCAGGTAGCTATCTGGCGCGTGACGCACACGGCAGCAATCCGGGGAAAAATTATATTCGCGTTGCGTTGGTAGCTCCGGCGCAGGAATGTAGCGAAGCGATGCAAAGAATTAAAAACCTCGTGACTCAATTAAGTTGAGTCGACTGAATTTAAATTACTAAGGAAAATTATGAGTGAATTAAAAACCATCATTGAAGAAGCTTTTGAGCGCCGCGCTGAAATTACACCACGTAATGTCGATGCCAGTTTGAAGGAGGCCGTTACACAAGTGCTGACGATGCTGGATAACGGCAAATTGCGCGTAGCTGAGAAAATCGATGGTGACTGGGTTACGCATCAATGGATCAAAAAAGCAGTATTACTGTCATTTCGCATCGAAGATAACAATTTTATCAAGGGTGGTTTTTCCAATTATTTTGACAAAGTGCCATCCAAGTTCGCCGATTACAGTTCCAGAGACTTTCGTGACGGCGGCTTTCGTGTCGTACCGCCTGCAGCCGTGCGCAAAGGCTCGTTTATCGCTAACAATGTCGTGCTGATGCCCTCTTATGTCAATATTGGCGCGTATGTAGACGAGGGCACGATGGTCGATACGTGGGCCACCGTCGGCTCATGCGCGCAGATCGGTAAGAATGTGCATCTATCGGGTGGCGTTGGCATTGGCGGAGTGCTGGAGCCGGTGCAGGCCAATCCGACCATCATCGAAGATAATTGTTTTATTGGTGCGCGTTCTGAGATTGTGGAAGGCGTGATTGTCGGTGAGAATTCCGTGATATCCATGGGGGTGTATATTGGTCAAAGCACGAAAATTTATAACCGTGAAAGCGGGGAAATAAGTTATGGCCGCATTCCGCCGGGATCAGTCGTGGTATCGGGTAATTTGCCAGCAGAAAATGGGAAATACAGTTTGTACTGCGCCGTAATCGTGAAGCAAGTAGACGCAAAAACCCGTTCAAAGACAGGAATTAATGAATTGTTGCGCGGAATATAAAAGAAGTATCCCTTATAAGCTGGATAACCCCCTATTACGGGGGTTTGTTCTTGATTATTTTATGGTGACCTGGTTATCAACATTCTTGACCCCATCCACGATCCAGGTGTGCATATTAGTGCGGGTAATCTGATCTTCATTACGAGCGACACCCGTGAGTGTTACATGCCCTTCGTTAACTTTGATTTCAATGCTGGCGCCCTGTAAAACCGGATCCGATTGAATGGCCTGGGTAACGCGGGCAAAAATGGTCGAATCATCGTAAACGAGTCCGGGAGGGGGCGCAACCCAGGACGGATGGGTTCTTTCCGCGTAGTTTTCACACCCTATCAGAAAAAAGATGCCTATCAGCAACAAAGCTGAAGTCAATAATTTAAAAAAAGTCCTCATGGTCGTCTATCCTATCAATGTTTGTTCCACAGGTATTTTGTAATTCTTCTTATACGCTGATGAAAATTGATGTCATTCATCCAGCATGAATGGAATCATAACGCTACCGATAGGAAATAAACAAGTCGGTAAACTCAAAAACATACTCATAATAATAATTCAGCATTCAGTCTGCTCCGGTCTCAATTGCAGTCCGGATTAAATTATTTACTTGAGTGCTTAAATCACTGGACAAGCAGTCAAGCTCATAGATTTTATCGGTGACGCGCATACTGCGCAGCCAGGTAAGTTGTCGTTTGGCCAGTTGGCGCGTTGCGGCAATTCCCATGTCATGCAATTCGTCACTGTTGATTTTGTTATCCAGGTAAAGACAGGTCTGACGATAGCCGACACATCGCATTGATGGTGATTCCACGCTCAATGAGAATTTTTGGCGTATGGATTGAACTTCTTCGATCAATCCGGCGTTTAACATGCTTCTAAAGCGCTCAGAAATACGCAAATGCAATTGGCTGCGTTCGCTGGGTATCAATGCAATGCTGATTCTACGATAAGGAAAATCAATGGGTTGGAATTTTTTCAGAATCTCTGACATCGGTTGTTGCGTCAGATAGCACACCTCCAATGCACGTTGGATACGCTGACTATCGGTAGGCATGATACGTGCAGCAATGACTTGATCCAATTCTGACAATTTTTGATGCATCGCAGGCCAGCCATGTTTCTCCGCCATATTTTCCAATGTCAAGCGCAGGTCTTGATCAGCCGGAGGCAATATGGACAAGCCTTCTTGTAATGCTCGGAAGTAAAGCATCGTGCCTCCCACCAGCAGCGGAATTTTGTTACGCGAAGAGATATCTTGCATGATGCTTAAAGCATCCTGGCGAAATTGCGCTGCTGAATAAGATTGATCGGGATTAATAAGATTAATCAGATGATGTGGGACATGAGCCAGAATCTCTTGTCCGGGCTTGGCCGTTCCGATATCCATGTAGCGGTATACCTGAGCTGAGTCCACGCTGATGATTTCAGCCGAAAACTTTTTTGCGATATCCAAAGCAACTTGGCTTTTGCCACTGGCTGTGGGGCCCATTAAAAAAATGGCAGTGGGTAAGCAAACCGGATTTTGCATTACACAGAATCGACCGAGTGAAAAAGAGTGGGAATGAAGTGAAATAGAAACAATTGGTTAATTTTAAATAATAAATGTCTGAAATGCTTATCGTTAAATAGTCTTGGATAATCATAAAAACTCGGCTAAACTTTGGCAAATTTAACTTTTGTTAGGATTAAAGCTTTGAAAATTTTTGCTGCCGTATTATTTCTCCTCATATTATATAGCCTGGGATCAGCACTGTATTACATGTACAAGGATAAAGGGCATTCAACGCGCATGGTCAGATCTTTGAGCATACGTATCGGCTTATCTCTTTTCTTATTTATTGTCATGATGATAGCAGCTCGCCTGGATATGCTGGCTGAATAATTTTTCTGCCCGGAATCACTTTATTGTGCAACCGTGAGCCTGCCGAAGTTATATAAAGATGTTGTAATCGTTGGAGCTGGCGCTGCAGGCATGATGTGCGCGATCGAAGCGGGTAAACGAGGCCGCAGCGTAATACTCATTGATCATGCAAGTAAGTTAGCAGAAAAAATCCGTATTTCCGGCGGTGGTCGTTGTAACTTTACCAATCGGTATACTACAGCTGAAAATTTTATTTCCGGGAATCCGCATTTTTGTCGCTCTGCATTGGCTCGATTCACGCCGCAGGATTTTATTGCGCTGATTGAGAAGCACGGTATTCGCTATCATGAAAAGAAATTAGGTCAATTGTTCTGCGATGGTAGCTCACAACAAATTATCGATATGCTTCACGGCGAATGCACCGCAGTGGGTATAGAGTGGCAAATGCCTTCTACAATCAAAGAAATAGTGAACTTATCCAGCGATAGAAAAAAACCAGGTACTGAATCGAATTTTAGTGTGATAACTGAGCGCAATACCATTGAAACCAAGTCTCTGGTGATTGCTACAGGCGGGTTATCGATCCCGCAAATTGGCGCAAGCGCATTGGGCTATCAAATTGCCAATCAATTTGGCGTTCGTGTAACGCCCTTGCGGCCTGGTTTGGTGGGTTTAATTTTCTCCGCCGATGAATTTTCCGCCTTTAAGGAAATTTCAGGCGTGGCGATAGATGCTGAAGTGAGTTACAACGGCGCTTCATTTCGTGAGAATGTCTTATTTACCCACCGCGGATTAAGCGGCCCCGCCATATTGCAAATATCATCGTATTGGCAACTCGGAAAACCCCTACACCTCAATCTGTTACCACAACAGCATGCGCAACAGATTTTTCTTCTTTATCGTAGAAGCGCCGTGCTTTTACCGAATCTGTTAGCCCGCTATCTGCCTAAACGTTTCGTGCAGACCTGGTGCACATCCATGTTAGCCCGTCTGGCTATCGCCGCAAAACCTATCTGCGATTATCGGGAAAATGAATTACTCCTAATAGCGGATAACCTCCATAATTGGCAGATTATTCCGAGTGGCACGATCGGTTATAAGAAAGCGGAGGTAACAATAGGCGGTATCGATACTCTCGAATTATCATCTAAAACAATGGAATCCAAGCATACACCAGGTCTTTTTTTTATTGGAGAGGTGGTAGATGTTACTGGCCATTTAGGAGGATTCAACTTCCAATGGGCCTGGTCATCGGGTTATGCTGCAGGGCAAGTTGTCTGAATTTGTATGCGATATCAATCGAAAAATAAAATATTTTTTATTTTTCTCCATAAAAATAGGATGCGATCGAGAAATAGGTTCTGCGCCACATATAAGTTCCGCATGCAACCTCTTTGAAATCTTCCATCCATACTCTTAATCCATCCGGACTAACACGCCAATAGTCTTTTGGAACCGCATGATAGGGACAAAGCCAAGGCAATTGAACCCATATTCTTCCGCCTGGCTTTAAGACTCGTTTGAGTTCCTGAATTGCCTTCAATGGATAAGGAACATGCTCCAGTATCGATATACAGACCACTGCATCAAAGCTATCATCTTCAAAGGGTAAGTCATGGATATCGTAATGATAATCAATGAATTCACGCATATCGTATTTATCAACACTTACCCAGTTCGGCCCATATTTTTTCCCTAATCTATTCTTTACCCCGATTTGGAGACATGGTTTATTTTCACAGCCTTGCATGAATTCTTCAAATATCTTTGCATAGACCGCGTTAGGATTAGTGCTCGTTTGGCGTACCGCATTTGCAGCCCGTTTGTATTCGACAAGATAAAACAAAAATGATAAGTGTTTTTTTAATAACGCATAAATTTTTCGCAGTATATTTTTCATTTAATTCTCTATATTGATAATAAACAAAGTATCAGATATCCAGTACTCCCCTTTATCTATTAATTGAATGCATCTAGTGAATAAGAAGCTTTCGACAAGCTTGAGAAATATCATTGATCACCCCTGGCTTTTTCCTAGCGATATTATCAGATTAATTATCTTGCCCATTAAAACTTTATCAAAGATTTATTGCTGCAAGATAATTAATGCAGATAATGCCCCACTATTGAAAAAGTTACGCTTAAGCTCTGCGAAATAAGATTGCTCTGCGCACCTGCACCTGTTCCAGCGGCAAGACCGTGAAAATTGCAAGTTTGATTTTAAAAAGCCATCAACTACATTTTCTTGAACTTACAATAACTTCGTAGGAGATATGTACTACAAAAAAAGTAATAATGACCTATTGGTCGCAAGAAGTATTTCTACTAATATGAGTCCCCATTTTGTGAAATCAATCACTTCACAGAAATTCAAAGTTTTTCAATAAATATGCAGCAATAGCTTTAATAGTAAAGTTAATGATCGATAAACAACTAAAACGTGAGGGATTAAACATGTTAGTCAATGTAAACAAAATTCGAACCAGCCTCATACGACGAATAGCGGTAATTACTGCATTTTTCTTGTCAACTGGCATTGCTGGCATGAATGTACACGCCCATACACCTCACGACATGGTAATTGCATTTGCGGCATCACCGAATTATGCCAATGATAAAACGATGTTTCTAATTAGTGATGGTGCATTTACTGGTTGGTACTATGATCAAGTAATGCGATCCACTGACGGTGGCGTTAACTGGATCAATATAGCAAACGGATTGGACCACCCGCTTGAATACAGCGTTCTTCGTGTTTCTCCAAAATTTGCTACGGATCAAACGGTATTTGCGGGCCTCAAAGGTAAAGGCGGTGTTTATCGATCAACCAACCGCGGCGATTTATGGGAGCCTTATAACACAGGTCTTGCCGTTTCAAACAAGATTATAAAAAAAATGGAAGTTGCTGAAACCGGCAATGGTTACGTAGTTTTCTTTACCGAAGGCAACGGAGCTCTTTTCCGCCGCTCCGATACAGACGCCCAGTGGACCCAAGTACTCGATAAAACCCATAAAGTAGCTGCTATTGCAATCTCCCCCGATTTTGCTACCGACAGCACTTTAATTATAGCAAGCGATACCGGATACTTGCGAAAATCCACCAACGGAGGGGTTGACTGGATCGAATTGGGGAATCCAACAGGAACCATTATCTACGATATGGCCATCGCACCGGGCGCAGCGGAAATATTCCTCGCGACCCCAAGTTTTGGGATTTTTTATAGCGGCGATGGAGGAAGCACCTTTATCAACAAAGGAACCAATTTACCCAACGAACCGATCAATAACATAGCCGTTTCACCAAATTACGCGATTGATCGTACGGTATTTTGTACCAGTCTGACTCAGTCGGTATTTAAATCCACCGATGGCGGCGATAATTGGGAGCTGTTTAATTCAGGTGCTGTAGTCACCGTTCAAACGACATCACTCAATGAAATGACTGACTTGCAGGTCTCCCGTACCTATGCGACAGATCAAACTGT
This sequence comes from Nitrosomonas ureae, assembly GCF_001455205.1. NCBI lineage: Bacteria > Pseudomonadati > Pseudomonadota > Betaproteobacteria > Nitrosomonadales > Nitrosomonadaceae > Nitrosomonas > Nitrosomonas ureae. Next base: position 2,683,091 of record NZ_CP013341.1, on the reverse strand, counting down.
GTTTTTACCGGTATTTGATGGACTCTTTATCTCGAAAAACGGGGGCAGCACATGGAAGCAAAGTCAAACACGGATTGGCATACTGACAGGGCTTGCGTTATCTTCGAATTTTAATACCGATCAGAAGATGATCGCCACAACATATGTCGGCAGAGGTATCGCTATTTCTGCAGATGGCGGTACAACCTGGTCTACGAGTGGTTGGCCCAATCCAACGGGACGGAAGATGAATTTTTTTGATTCACAAATCATTAAAAATGCCAATGGCAATCAAACAATCGTTACCGCGACCAATGGCTACGTGGGAAGCTCGAACGATTTCGGTGCCAGTTGGATCGTTAAGTTTATCCCTAGATTTCTTGAAATTAGAAAAGATCTCGTTTCGCTCACGGCTCTAGCAGCATCGCCAAACTTTGCGACCGATAAAGAGATATATCTCGGTTCAAGACTCCATGGATTGCTGCAAACCAAAGATGCTGGAAAAACTTGGATATTACAACGCGGAATGCCAACAAACCATCCGATTACAAGCGTGGCTATATCGCCCAATTATGCCAACGACCGTACTGCATTTGCCGTTAACCGTGCGGGAGAAGTCTGGCGCACCCAGGATGGCGGAAACACTTTCTTACGCGTAGGCGCCAGTTCGATCATCCAAACCGGATGGGCTGGACAAAGATATATGTGGGTTGCGGTGTCTCCGCAGTTTGCCGTCGATAATCTTGTTCTCGTTGGCACCACCAGTGGCATTTACCGCTCAACCGATGGCGGCACCACCTGGATAAAAGAAACCGACACTTCGGTTGGGTCAAATGCCGTTATCTTACAAATCGAATTTTCGCCAAACTTCGGGAACGATCGCACGATCTTTGTCAATGTCCGTGGTAAAGGATTGTTTAGCGCAAATCTGGACGGAGCAGGCGCGGTAACCTCTTCGATCAATACAACTGCTTCACTGATTGGGACTGAAAATATTGAATTCATTGAATTCAAGATATCGCCTACCTATGAATTGGATTCTGCGATTGTAGGTGCTGCAAGAAAAAATATCTATAAATCAATGGATGGCGGTTTAACCTGGGCAGTAGCAGGATATCCTGACAATTAGAACACCGAAGATTGCAAATAAAAACCGCCCGATTAGAATCGAGCGGTTTTTATTTATCCAGAATTCTGCGCTAGTCCCGATGTAAACTGCAATCAATATAGCATTTAGCGATAGATTCCATTTACCGCTTTAGCAATGGAACTGTAATAGCCAAACCTCAGCAACAGATGAGCAATCTGCCATTGTTCATCACTCAATTCCAGTCTATCATTCACTTCTAACTTCTATGGAATGAACAAAAATTTTCGTGGAATATTACGAAAATTCCGACAAAACCATAGTCCATGGATATTAAATTTTTTGGAGAGATTTATGCGCAATTTGCAATTAGCGGCGGCAATTCTCTGTGTGCTTGTTTTAAGTAGTTGCGGCTACAATACACTTCAATCGACCGATGAGCAGATTAAAGCCAGTTGGGCGGAAGTGCTGAATCAATACAAACGGCGTGCGGATCTAATTCCAAATTTGGTTAATACCGTTAAGGGATTCGCTGCCCAGGAAAAAGATGTATTGCTTGGTGTTACGAATGCTCGTTCCAGAGTGGGTAGTATTCAAGCAACTCCGGAACTCATCAACGATCCCGAATCATTTACTAAATTCCAAAATGCACAAGAGGAGTTATCCAGCTCTCTTTCAAGATTGCTGGTCGTAATCGAAAATTATCCCGAGTTAAAATCGGATGCCAACTTTCGTGATTTACAAGCACAGCTGGAGGGTACCGAAAACCGCATTACTGTAGCACGTAATCGGTATATTAAAGCGGTTCAGGACTACAATACGATCGTTCGGTCTTTCCCTAGCAACCTCACAGCCATACTATTTGGATTTCAGACAAAGTCCAGCTTCACTGTGGAAAATGAAAATGAGATTTCTGTTGCGCCAAAGATCGATTTTGATACACCGAGACCGGAGGATAAATAAGCCCGATTATCATCCATTTCATGTAAGCTAGATTAATCAGCCAAGAATCAATCCTCAGAATCAAGAATATGTTTTTCAGAATTATTACTTTACTCACAATTCTATTGGCAATTGCTTCAGTTAGGGCAGAAATGGCCATTCCATCTCTTAAAGCCCATGTAACTGATTTAACCGGCACACTCTCTGCTCATGAAACTGCGCAATTGGAACATCAATTAGCGGCATTTGAGAAAGCGAAAGGTAGTCAAATTGCCATATTGATTGTCCCTACCACTCAACCGTATGCAATTGAACAGTATTCAATGCAGGTTGTGGAAACAAGGAAAATAGGACGCAAGGATATCAACGACGGTGTCTTGCTACTGATTGCTAAAAACGACAGAATGCTTCGTATTGAAGTCGGCTATGGTTTGGAGGGAACGCTACCGGATGCTACAGCGAAACGAATTATCTCGGAAATCATTACACCTCGATTTAAACAGGGACGGTTTGCCGAAGGTATTCAAGCAGGTATTGAAGCAATCATAGGCTTGATCAATGGCGAGACACTACCCCTCCCAAGCAACACGCACAACAATATTTCGCCAAGTACATACCCAAACATTGAAAACTTGATTGTCATCCTGATCTTTTCCACGGTTATAGGAAGAATATTGCAAGTACACCTGGGACGTATTGTCGGGGCTGGTGTAACTGGCATTGGTTTAGGATTTGTCGGTTGGTCATTATTCTCTTCGGTAGCAATCGCTATTCTCATCGCTGCTATTGTATTCATTCTGAATTTATTCATTCATATCAATCCGGGTATCTACCGTACCGGGCGAGGTAATTGGTCAAACTCTGGTTTTAGAGGCGGCGGTTCTGGTGGAGGAGGATTCAGCGGAGGCGGCGGCAGCTTTGGCGGCGGCGGTGCCTCGGGGAGATGGTAAATGAATTTAGTTCGTATAATGCGCCATCTATCTTCTGGACAATGGTTGCTTCGACGAGTATTTCCCACTGCTACCCTAACCGCTATTGAACAAACAATTCAGCAATCGGAAATGAATCATAGCGGTGAAATTTGCATTGCTGTGGAAGGTACGCTCAATACCCTGGCTCTGATTAAAAATCAAACAGCGCGGGAGCGTGCTATCGAAGTTTTTTCACAATTGCGAGTATGGGATACCGAGCAGAATAATGGCGTGCTCATTTATTTACTACTGGCGGATCGTGATGTAGAAATCATTGTGGATCGTGGCATCCACGCGAGAATTTCCAACGCAGAATGGAAAAATATTTGTCATAGTATGGAATCCGCATTTAGTCAACGACAATTCGAGGCTGGCTTCATTCAGGGCATCCATGCCATTAGTCAGCTTTTAGAAACACATTTTCCTTATGATCCCAAAAAAGATAAAAATGAACTTACCAATAAACCTACGGTACTGTGATGGTTTGTTATTTAGGTCAGGATGGTCTTTTATTGATCGAACGAATCGATCAATAATGGCTGAGAAATAACGGAAATCTTAAATCGTGACATCAGATGTTCACCTGTTTACCACACGGTGTAGTCCTCCCATTAATGACTCTTCAATTCAAGAGAAAGGCTGGTACTAATGTAGTAACACCATAAAAGCATATGCGCTGTTTGTTCCTTCGTCGATGATTCTGATAATCCAATCCGCTATACCCCACATCGTGTAAAACACAATAAATTTCACTGATGCGGTTAAATCGCTTCGTATGTTAGAAAACGCACAGAAAGATAATCCGAATAGTCTAGAATGACCAACAGCACTCATACTTCTTTTTAATGAGTCAACCGCACCAGTCAGGGCATGTCTCATTAGCCTAGCCGGATGACTGGATTCGAACCCCCGGTGCGCATCTCCCCTAGCCCTTCTATCTGCGCATCGGGGCGTTTCCCTTCAGTTCCCAATATTTTTATAATTATTCCATTTGGTTGATGAATAATCATTGAGATCCAGCTTCCCGAAACACGAATAGAACTTAATCCAGTTCTCCCTCAACAATCCAATCTGCCCGTAATTTTTTCTTGAAAGATCAAATCAGTGTGCGGTTACGTACAGATAGATTTCCTGCGCAATGAAAGAATAAAAATCAGAATTAATTGTTGTTATTTTATCTTGCATGAAGATTGCTTCATGCTCAGTTGAAGTCTTGATAGCGGAGCGATTCATATGAAAAAAGTAAATATTTTATTTTTAACCGTGCTGGGAATGAGCGGTCTTGGCTTGGGGATCAATAATGCCATAAGCAAAAGTGATAACGTGTTACCAGAACAGAAGAATGACGCGATTATGAATGCACAGACTATTCACCCCAGCACAGAGCAGAAAAAAAGTGAACATGATCGCTCTTATAATTTCGATGCTTCGAGCGCTTTACCTTCATCAAGTACCTTTCAGCAACAACCGGATAATGGAAAAATTCTCGGGTTTGATTTTTATCGGGATGCCCTCAATGCTAAGAAGCCTATGCAAACCTTTGAGGAAACAATGAAATCCGATATGGCGCAACGGCCGGAAATCAGTAAAACTCAGCACAAATTATTGCTGAGCCGTTACGATCTCACACCACGTTTCGATCCAGAGGTAACCATGACTCGTGGCAAACCGCTTGCAGTTGGTCCCACTGCCATCCTGAAAAACAAAATGAGCTGGCAAAAACTAGCCGACATGTCTCCCGAAGAAATCCGCAACAATAATCTTTTTCCTTATCCCGCATTACCGCACCCTAAGCAGGTAACTGGCGGACAGGTTTTTCCTCCCATGCAAATTTCAATGTTTCCAAGATTAGAGCGGTTCGACGTTGAATTTGATTTGCCGGAAGCTTTTTTGCCAGAATTTCCTCCTGCCATTTTTCTTCAGAACAGGCCTGAATTAGGGGATGTTTCGCGCGGTGAAGTTGTTTCCATCAACAATTTCTATCGTTTGTTCAAAGATATACTGACCCCGGTTCAATTGACCGGGTTGCAAATGCTGCTTACTCCTCTGCCGCAGGAAGAATTCAATCCTACAGATGACCGTAAAAGTGCCCAGCCCAGCCTTGGTGTGACCTGTTTTGATTGCCATGTCAATGGCCATACCACGGGGCAATTTCACTTAAGCCCCGATATGCGTCCGCAGGAACGGCGCGTTCGACTGGATACCACGAGTTTGCGCGGCGTCTATAGTCAACAAATTCATGGTTCAAAACGCAGCTTGCGTTCCATTGAAGACTTTACAGAGTTTGAATTTCGTACCGCCTATTTCAATGGCGATCCCATACACGCAATGAAAAAAGGGTTCCCCATGATTGATCGAATTCATGTGAGTCACATGGCGCAGTTTCAAAACATGCTGGATTTTCCGCCCACTCAAAAATTGGATAACAATGGCCGGCTGAATCACTCAAAAGCGACTGAAAAAGAAATCAGAGGCGAAAACATTTTCTTTGGTAAGGGACAATGCGCCAATTGCCATCAGCCCCCTGCATTCCTTGATAATCAAATGCATGATTTAAAACTTGAGCGTTTTCTGAATGAACCCGGCGATGGACCAATGAAAACTTTTACGCTTCGTGGCATTAAAGACAGTCCACCCTATTTGCATGATGGTCGTCTGCTTACCCTTGAAGACACGGTTGAATTTTTTAACCTGGTATTGCAGCTTAAGCTGACGGATGAGGAAAAATCCGATCTTGTGGCCTATATGAAGCAACTTTAGGAGTGTCCGGATAATTGTCATTCCGAATGATCGCAAAAGATTTTTATTCATCTCTAATAATGATGCATTCAGAGCTCTTATCCAGAACAGCCCATTTTGTAGATTACGTCATGAATATTCTGGTAAATAAACTCACCATTCGTGCCATAAAATAGGTGATAAAAATGAATGCCGTCAGATGGATTGGAATTTCTTTTTTCGCAATATTTTTTTTATTCGCATTGTTAATCTCAGTGCAAAACTGGAATTGGGCGCGAGAAATCGTTGCACAGCAAATTAGTGGTTTGACCGGCCGCGATTTTACGATTAACGGCAATTTGACAGTCGATTGGTCTTTAACACCACATATCAGAATTGAGCACATACAGTTTGGGAATGCAGCTTGGAGCAAACAACCTAACATGCTCGAACTGGCGGCATTGGATATGCGTGTCGACCTGATTGAATTGATCAAGGGCCGTATGTTATTTCCTGAAATTATCCTTACTCAGCCTCATATAATTTTACAGAAATCTCCGCAAGGAGAGCCTAATTGGGAATTTACAGCGGATGCACATGACCCGGAAAGCAAAACAAATATTCCGCTTATTGAGCGTTTGCGCATCACGGAAGGTCGCCTTGTTTATCAGGATTTTTCAGTTGGCACAGCAATTACCGCAACCTTGGCAACCATTAAGGAGGCGGCTTACGAAGAAGAATTTACCGAGTTATACGCCGAGGGAAATCTGAAAGGGCATCCGCTGCAAATAAATTTAAAGGCGGGCCCTTTGGTTGCGTTGCGGGAAGCTGATAAACCTTATCCACTAACCTTAAGTTTACAAACCGGAAAAACCCGTGTCAAAGTTAAAGGTACTGTAATACAGCCTTTGCAGCTCAAAGGTCTGGATTTGCAATTTGCAATGCAAGGCCCTAACCCCGAACTATTAGCACCCATCCTCGGATTGCCTATGCCCAGCTTACCTCCGTATCGGTTAGAAGGTGATTTGTCTCATCATGGACATACGTGGCAAATCAGCAATCTGAATGGACAAGTAGGAGATAGTGATCTTGCCGGAATGATCAGTGTGAAGTTAAGCGAGACAGTACCTTTTATAAAGGCTGATCTGAAATCAACAGAAATAGATTTGGATGATTTTGGACCATTGATCGGTCTTGCTCCCGATACGGGTGCCGGTGAAACTGCATCCTCAGCTCAGAAGAAAAAAGCAAAAGAAGAAACTATAAGCCCTTTTGTTTTGCCTGATGACCCGATCGATTTTAAGGAATTGCAGGCTATAAATGCCGACATTACTTTACATAGCCGTCGTGTTAAATCAAAACTACCTGTAGATGATCTTTCCATGCGGATAATCATAGATAATGGCCATTTAACGCTTACTCCCCTCGATTTTGGTGTGGCCACCGGGAATATCCGCACACGTGTTGAATTAGACACCACAACACAACCCGCCAAAAGCAAGATTGAAACCGAAATACGCCATGTTCAGCTGGGTGAGATTTTACGTCGCTTTGAAATCGCTGACGACAGCGCCGGATTAATAGGCGGTCAAGGCATATTCTGGCTCAAAGGGAATTCCATTGCGGAAATGTCGGCATCGGCTGATGGAGGTTTATTGATGATAATGACAGGGGGGCAATTGGATAATTTGCTGGTTGAACTGGCCGGACTTGATATGGGCGAAGCCTTAGTGGCGTTATTCGATAAAGACGATGATGGCAAAATCAATTGTGCTTATGTGGATCTTCCAATTCATGGCGGTGTTATGAATATGGATAATTTTATTGTGGATACTCAGGACACCCTATTCTTAAGTCAAGGAATGATCGACTTAAATAATGAGGAATTGGATCTGATTATTGATCCCAAACCTAAGGACTTGAGCATTTTCTCAGCGCGCGCACCGCTCCATATAGCAGGCACTTTCAAGAAGCCCACCTTCACCCCTGGCGCTTCCGCGATACTCAGGGGTGCAGCTTCACTCGCATTATTGCCTTCTGCACCGATTGTGAGTTTGTATTCATTTATCCAGGAGGAACAAGAAGATAAGAAAGCGGATGGAGAAAAAAATATACGTTGTGGCGGTCTGGTAGGCGCAATAAATGAAGCTCGCAAAAAGGCTCTTTGATTTTTTACGAAACGATGAAAAGCGCATGATTTACATCATGCGTCACGTAGGGACTATGGGATATCTATTGATGATATTGAGCATGACCAGTTGCGCTGGCTTCAATCCTGGTACGATAGAAGAAAAATCCCGTGAAGATATCATTTTAGCCATGAAAATAAAGGCAAAGCTGATTGAAGCGGAAGAATTGAAGGCCGCTGCAATACATGTCGAGGCAACTAATGGATCAGTGAAAATAAGCGGGTTTGTTGAAACAGAATCTCAACGACAATTGGCCAGCTCGATTATTCAGCAATTTCCCGATGTGAAGCAGGTTAACAACCAGCTCAAAGTCAAGTAAAAACAATTAATATATGAGAATCTAAAAGCTCATTTGATTTGTAGAATTACTATTTTTAACTTAATGGGTGAATAGCAAGTCCCCGTTTTCCTGGAATTAAAAGATGGATATCAAAATCTTACTCGATGAATACAATGCGACACGAAGTCGTACTATGGAACTGATTGAGCCCCTACTTGAAGAAGATTGCTGCGTCCAATCCCTACCGGAAGCGAGTCCGGTCAAATGGCACTTGGGTCATGCCGCATGGTTCTTTGAAGCTTTTGTTCTCCAGCATTATGAGACAGCGTTTCAACCCTTCCAGCAAGAATTTCTCACCATGTTCAGTTCCTACAATTCATCCAATGTGCCGCATCCGGATCCTAAGCGTGGTCTCTTCACTAGGCCATCTTTAAAAGCAACGCGCGAATATTGTCACAACATTGATGAACGCATGACCAATCTATCGCACCAAGTCACCGCAGATGAAATGCTGCAAATGATAATTACGCTGGGGATTCATCATGAACTTCAACATCAAGAACTCATGCTGACAGACCTCAAGCACCTGCTATCGCAAAACCCATTGAATCCAATTTACCAGCCGAAAATCGACCTGCGAGCAACAGATTCAAGCATATCCGCTCCACTGAAGTGGCATAGTTTTGACGCCGGCATAATAGAGATCGGCTATGAAGGAGAAGGTTTTAGTTATGACAATGAATCGCCACGCCACAAGCAGTATCTTTACCCCTATCAACTGGCATCACGTTTGGTCACTAATGGAGAATACCTGCAATTTATTGAAGATAATGGTTATGATAATCCGTGCTTTTGGTTTTCCGAAGGTTGGAATTGGATCAAATCAACCCATTGCCACCATCCTCTTTATTGGCGCCATGAAGCTGGAGCATGGAAAGAATTTACACTTCATGGGCTTGTTCCACTTAACTTGAATCTTCCAGTCATTCATATATCGTATTATGAGGCCAGTGCTTTTGCGCAATGGCGTGGTGCACGCCTGCCTACCGAAGCGGAATGGGAAAATACTGCATCCCTGCAAAAAATTGCAGGAGATTTTGCGGATAACAATTATTTCCATCCCCGCCATACGGCTATCGGCGAAAGCGTCAAAATTAATGCGCTTTACGGTTCCGCATGGGAATGGACACAATCAAGCTACTCGCCCTACCCCGGCTACAATCCAAAAAAATCCAACAGTAACAAGCCTAAATCCGACATTTGGGATGTGGCTGTAGGCGAATATAATAGCGAGTCTATGGTAAACCAATACGTCTTGCGAGGTGGTTCCTGTATCACGCCAAGAAAACGCATTCGCCCCAGTATGCGGAATTTCTTTCCTGCAGAAACACGTTGGCAATTTTCCGGCATCCGTTTAGCGCGTAATGAAACATGACCAATAAAGTAATTTTTTCTCGGTTTAATCGAGTGATTAAACCGATAAGAGGCATAGCGCGAACCTGTTTTTGTTATCGCACCAGTATTTTTCCAATGCTAATCCTGCTTCATCGGTGATGGAACTTATTGACTCGATTGAATACTTATAGGAACTTTCGGTATGAATGGTCTCCATTGATTCGAAATCAAAGCTTCTGCCTGCTATCGTAACACTTTGAGGTTTACAAGAAACCAGATGCATTTCTATGCAGCTGTTATCTTCATTGAAAATAGCTTTGTGTTTGAAACCATTCTGAACATCGAAATTTCCGTCAAGCTCGGTGTTGATTCTGGTCAGTATATTTTTATTGAATTCGGCAGTAACACCGTCCGCGTCATCATATGCCCGAATAAGCACATCTCGATCCTTGATCAGATCAATCCCCAGCAATATTTTTCCGTTGCTCCCGCTCAATCTTTTAAAATTTCTTAAAATATCAGCTGCCTCAGGCCGAGAAAAATTACCTATGGTCGATCCTGGGAAAAACACCACATTTGATGAATTCTCCAGGTTTGTTTCACTGACTATTTGCTTCACAACCTCTTCATTAGTGAAATCGCCTTCTAAAGGCTGAATGTCCAGATGCGGAAATAGACCACTTAATCTGTTCACTGAATGGTTCAGCATCTCCCCGGATATTTCAAATGGAATAAAAGCCTTGGGCTGCTCAATGGCATGGAGTATTTTTTGTACTTTATGTCCGGCTCCGCAACCGGGCTCAATGATAATTGCATTAGGTCCGAGCTGCGATGCAATTTCTTCGATATGATGATCCAAGATATCCAACTCAACGTGAGTTAGATAATACTCTTTTAATTGAGTTATTTTTTCAAATAACCAAGAACCTTGCTCGTCATAAAAATATTTACAGGGTAAAGTCTTGGGCGCACTATCCAATCCTTGATAGACATCGGCCAAGAAATCGAGATCCGCGATAAGGGTCAGAGTCTCTTCAGTTACGACACGCATAATCATCCTCTACAAGACGAATTCCACTCATCATCCAGGATTGGTGGGGATAATAAAAATTCCGATAACTACTTCTTAAATGCTGCGATGGCGTCAAACATGAACCACCACGCAACACTATCTGGTTTACCATAAACTTACCGTTATACTCGCCTGCCACATCCGTAAACGGTTTAAAACCCAGATAGGGCATGTAAGCACTACCCGTCCATTGCCAAACTTCTGTTGTCATTTGCAAAAGCCCATCGCCTTGAGCTGCCTGGGGATGTAAATGCTCAGGTGCGCCGGAATTCCCGAAAATATTTTCTGATTGACTTGCATATTCCCATTCCACTTCAGTAGGTAAGCGTTTGCGTGCCCATGCAGCAAAAGCATTGGCCTCATAATAATTAACGTGACAGACCGGCTTATTCAAATCAAGCGGTTCTGGACCCGCCAGTGTAAATTCGTACCAGCTATCATCTTTTTTTATCCAATAAAGCGGCGCATTGCGATCATTCTGCTTAATATTTGACCATCCGTCGGAAAGCCAATATTGGGGGTTTTCGTAGCCTTGGTCATCTATAAAAGCCAAATACTCCTTATTGGTAACCAAGCGGGAGGCTAATCTGAAGCTTTGTATCAATTGGTCATGCCGTGGCCTTTCATTATCAAAAGAAAATCCTGTATCTTTGGCGCCCATCTCAAAAATGCCTGTTTCGAAATCAATCCATTCCAAAGGTGAGGCAGTATTATTGCGAGGTGCATTTTTCAGTGTTGATGAATAAATTGGACCCATTGGATTTAGCGAGAATGCATGCTTAATATCCATTAATAGTAATTCCTGATGCTGCTTTTCGTGATGAATACCTAACATCAAAATTTCACTTATATGAAGGGGTATTTCAGCAAAATGAGAATGCAAGTCTTCAATATGATTATCAACATGATGTCGATAACTTAATATCTCCTGCAAGCAGGGTTTCGCGAGTAAGCCGCGCAAAGATCGAGCGAATTGCTTTCCTATACCGTTATAGTAAGAGTTGAATAAAACCTGGAAATGTGCATTAAAAATCTTGTAGTCCGGTAAATGCGGTATCAGTAAAAATATCTCGAAAAACCAGCTGGTATGAGCCAGATGCCATTTCACAGGACTGGCATCCGGCATGGATTGCAATTGGCAGTCTTCCGCGCTTAAATTTTTGATGAGCGTTTCTGAATATTGCCGCGTCTGTTTAAACAGCTCGAATATCGAATAGGGAGCAGAATTCTCCAACAAATCCGCAAAGTGTGGCTTCATCTCAGATCCTCAATCATGCGCATGGGCTCCCAAATGCATTCATTACAAAAATCCCTTTTATTTTAAATAATTAACCACGGGTTTAGCTTATTCTGTGAAGTGTCGAGCTATCTTCAAAAAATTGTGTGCCAGTTATCCATGGTTCATAAAAATTTCTTTTCTCGGATCACTAAAAAACACCTGCTCTCATGAAGAACCCGCCCTTTGGGGCGGGAAATTACATCCGCAGAAATTAATTTCTTCCGCCAACCACTGATACAATTAACGCACTTACAGCTGGTCTAATAATTTGATCCGGCAGGGTTGCTTGGGCTGGTGCCGGATGGGACATTTGAATTCATTCCCGACGGATTGCTTGAGGGCGCTGCCGGTGACCCAGGCATATTCGAGTTTACTCCTGTAGGATCATTGGGATTAACAATAGCAGGGTTATTAGGATTGACCTGAGAACCATCACGTGAAAGATCACGTGAGAGCGAATCAGATTGCGAGCTTCCCATTGAATCCCTATTTAAATTGTTTTGTGGCTGAGGCGATTGTGACGATACACTTGTGCTTACTAATATAAAAATTGCGCTCATAATAAATATCAAAGCTGTTTTTCTCTCTCTAATCATGATATTAGTCCTTTCGTGTTGTTAATAGGAAATGTAATAGTGCAGCTTAATCAGCATTTCCGTCTGTACGTCACCGTACAAAAAAATTTGCTCGGCGCACCCCGCATGTATCCCCATGGCAAAACCACGGGGAATTGCAAGTTAAAAAATTAATGCAGGGAAGATTTTGAAAACAGAAAAATGGTTATTAAATTCGGAGAGTAGCTATGCGGGGACAATAAGTGTGTTAGCGCACATTCACGGCAATTAATTCTTGTAATAATTCAGCTGCGATTGTGAAGTAAACCTTACCTTACGCAAGGAATACAAAATCGTCCACTTGAATATCCATAAGCAATTGAAATATAAAACGACTTAGGATATTTATCTGAGCTAACTTATTCAGGAGAATTTTATCATGACACAATTCAACAGCCGATTCTTGACTTTTATTTTATCCATTTTATTGCTTTCTTTCTTGAGCACTCAGTCCGTTCACGCCAGTGAAGCAGGAGAATATATTGATGACGCTGTTATCACTACAAAAGTCAAAGCGGAAATTTTCAATGATCCATCATTAAAGACCTTTGAGATCAGTGTGGAGACTATAAAAGGTGTGGTCCAACTCAGCGGTGCCGTCAGCAGCCAAGCTAACATCGATCGCGCGGTCGAGATTGCACGCAGTGTTAGCGGTGTTACTGCCGTCGAGAACACTATGACCGTTAAGTAAGTAATACTGCATTGATTGACCATCAATGCAGTAAAACCATCATTGCTCGTCCAGGCGTTTTTTAAATTCGTCATCTAAGATTTAATACGATAACCATCAATGCTATAGACACCTGCACCATAAACTATCAATAACATGAATCCGCCAGTGATCGCAATATTCTTCATAAACATGATCATCTGAATTTGATCGGAAAAATTGCTGTGAAAAATTACCGCAGCTACCAGAGTAAAGGCTGCCAATGCCATCGATACCAGCTTGGTTTGCCATCCCGTCACAATGGCCAAACCACCTGCCACTTCAAGCGCTATCACCAGCGGCAATAACATACCCGGCACGCCCATCGCTTCCATATACCCTTGTGTGCCTTCGTATCCGCTGATCTTGAGAAGTCCGGAAATTAAAAAGATCTGCCCCAGGAATATCCGTGCGACCAATTGACTGATTTTATTCATTTGTATCTCCTTAAGAATTGATTGAGAATTTCATCGATTGCGTTTGATCCAAGCACGATCGCGCACGAAAGTATTGGTTTGAAAATCCCGCATGGCCTGATCAATTTCCTCCCGGGTGTTCATCACAAACGGACCATAACGTGCAATCGGTTCATGAATCGGCTTGCCACTGATAACGATAAATCGTGTTCCTTTCTTTCCTGCAATAAAATCAAACGAATGATCATCAGTATCCAAGATAACAAGGGAGTGCGGCAGCACGATTTGCGCATTGAATTGCCCGCTCCCTTCAAATACATAAAGCAAACTATTATTTCCGGCCGGCAAACGATGTTGAAAATGCTTTCCGGGCTGTACATGCACATCGAAATAAGTCACATCCGTACTGTTATCCCTGATCGGCGCATGCGTATCAGCGAAGCGGCCAATCAAAACCTTCAACGTATAGTCCGGAGTCTCCACGATTGGAAAGGCTTCTGCAGAATATTCCTGATATTCGGGATGATCCATCTTGTTGGCTGCGGGCAGATTGATCCACAACTGAAATCCGCGCAACAGGCCATTTTCCTGCTGCGGCATTTCAGAATGGATAACGCCGCTGGCAGCCTTCATCCATTGTGCAGAACCGGGTCCCAGATCACCGCTATTGCCCATATCGTCCTGATGCGCCATATGGCCATCAATGATATACGTGAAAGTAACGAATCCCCGATGAGGATGTAACGGAAACCCGGCACTGTAATCATCCGGATTATTGCTGCTGATATGATCCAGTAGCAGGAATGGATCGTGATCGCGCAGTGCCGGTGAACCGATCGTCCGGTACACGGTAACTCCGGCCCCTTCCGGAACTGCCACTGCAGGAATGATGGGTGAAGAATTCATTATTGCATCCATTATTTCTCCTTTGCGGTAAAAATTATTCTGTTGTAGTTCAGGAAGAATTATCATGGTTGCTATAGTAAGAATAAACAGTAATTATATAAACAGACTGTTCTCATATTAGCAACAATAAAACTGAAATGGATCGATTTGAAAATATGAATGCATTTGTGCGTGTCGTTGAAACCGGCAGTATCAGCGGCGCTGCGGATCGCATGGATGTGGCAAAATCAGTGGTTAGCCGGCGTTTAAAAGAGCTCGAAGCGCACCTCGGCGTGGAATTGTTCCATCGCACAACAAGGCAGATGAATTTGACCGACAGCGGGCGCGCTTTTTATCAGCAATCGGTACGCATTCTTGCTGATATCCTCGAAGCAGAACATGCCACTTCGCAATTTCACGGCGCCCTAAAAGGCAACTTGAAAGTAGCTGTGCCGCTGAGTTTTGGTCTGATGCACCTGGGACCCGCCATCAGCGAATTTTTGCAGGCTCATCCGGAAATCACATTTGACCTGGATTTTAATGACCGCCAAGTTGATATATTGACCGAAGGCTTTGATTTGGCAATTCGTATTGCCAGCCTGCCGGACTCCAGTCTGATTGCGCGCCGTCTCGCCCCTATTCAGGCCATTATGTGCGCAAGCCCGTCTTATCTGGCACGCATGGGGGAGCCCCAGTCGCCGGAAGAACTTATCCATCATCGATGTTTGGCTTACAACTTGATCAGTAATTTTGAAAACTGGAATTTATACAATACCGACGGTCAATCGATCAGAACAAAAATAGCGCCTCATTTAAAAGCCAGTAATGGCGAATTTCTTCGCGATGCCGCTGTAGCGGGATCGGGCATCATACTGATGCCGACATTTATTGTATATAAGGAAATCGAACGCGGCGCATTGATCCCGCTACTGACTCAGTACACATTCTCACAGCTCTCTGCCTATGCCATATACCCACAAACCCGCCACCTTTCCCAGCGTGTTCGTGCATTTGTCGATTTTCTGATTCAGCGATTCGAGGGAGCGCCTTATTGGGATTCATGCCTGCAAAACATGAAGTAAGATATGCTGATTATCGCAATCCAAAGTTTCACAAAATGAATGATCGGTAAGCGCAAACAATTGGATGGATGTCTGGAAATTATAGTTGCGGGGGAATAGAATCATAGATGGGAGATTTTATTTAAGCTTCGTGCGAGGTTTTATTAACATAATTCAACCGCCATCCATTGGGTAATCGAATTTCCCTGTGTTTATAAAATAGCAGCCATAGAAGTTATTTGACGTTTAATTTCATTATCGGCTGCTAAATTTATCAAGCGCATGCTTGAATGGTTAATAGGAGAATTCTCATGACCAGCGTAAATTATCGAAGACGGCAATTTCTGCAATATGCCGCGTTGGGAACAATAACCGCCGCAATGCCCGGTTTCTCTCTGGCTGAAATCCGTTCAGCAGGAAAAACCGCCAATAGTGCTTTCAAGGCTGATGTTGAAATTGCTCTCACAGCGCAGGCGGCTGATATGCCGATTCTTCCCGGCGCACATACGCATGTTTTAACATACCGCGGGAAAGTGCTCAACGGCCCGCAAACCGCACTAAAAGAGCTACCAGGTTATTTGGGTCCGATCCTGAATTTCGAACGCGGTCAGAAAGTCCGGATATATTTCCGTAACCAATTACCGGAGCCTTGCATCACCCATTGGCATGGCATGCACGTACCGCAAGTGATGGATGGTCATCCGATGTACGCCATCGATCAAGGTGAACAGTATATTTATGAATTCGAAGTAGACAATCCAGCAGGCACCAACTGGTACCATGCCCATACCCACGAATTGACCGCCACGCAGGTTTACCAAGGCTTGGGCGGGTTGATTACCGTAACCGATGAAGCGGAACGAAGACTGGAATTGCCCAGCGGAGAATATGATTTGCCGCTGATCATTCAGGATCGCAGTTTTACGCAGGGCAATCAGTTGCGTTATATGCTGGGCATGCATCAGCGCATGCAAGGGTTTTGGGGCGATACCATTCTGCTCAACGGCCAGAAAGACAACGTGATTCCGGTCAAGACCAGAGCTTATCGGCTGAGAATTTTAAATGCATCGAATGCCAGAATTTATAAGTTGGGGTGGAATGACGGCACACCGCTGACAGCAATCGGCACCGACGGCGGATTACTGCCAAGACCCGAAACATTCCCTTATATCATGCTTGCCCCCGCTGAGCGGGTTGAATTATGGGTCGATTTCAGCGACCGCAAAGTGGGTTCTGATTTAACATTGCACAGTTTGCCGTATCAAATCCCCACCTCACACATGGGAGGAATGGGAGGCAGAGGCAGAATGGGTATGATGGACCAGGCAGGGCAGCATGAAGCACTTTCGATTGCAACCTTCAGAATCGCCGAACGCACAAGTGACTCGCCCAAGTTACCGGATCGATTAATTCCAATGCAGCGTTGGACGGCATCCCATGTAACTCAACCGGATAAAACCGTCCCTATCGCAATCGGCATGCGTCATATGTCGTTCCAGTTGAATGGCAGAACTTTTGAGATGGAAAACTATCAGGAAATAGAAAAAATCCCAGTCAATAGTTTACAAAGAATCAGGATATTTCACGAATCCGGTATGAGAATGGGAAGAATGGGCGGTGGCATGCGTGGTGGCGGCATGGGCATGATGATGTCTCAACCTCATCCGATTCACATTCACGGCCAGCAATTTCAAATCGTATCACGCACCCAAACCAATTCGCAAAGCAGCGCATACAACACCATTAAAGATGGATTTATTAATAACGGCTGGAAGGACACCGTGCTGGTATGGCTAGGGGAAGAAATAGAAATTATCAAGCCATTCCAGGATCATGTTGGTTTGTTTCTCTATCACTGCCATAATCTTGAACATGAAGACATGGGGATGATGCGTAATTTCTGGGTGGGATGATGTATCTGCCATATACGCCATGCACATGTTATCGTTCGCGTGATAATCGAAAGCCACTATTCATGAATCCGCTTTTTCTTGGTTAGGGCGAATATGTAACTCTAAACTGGCAGCAACAATCTGTTAGTCCAGTAATATGTTAAGAAACAGTAAATTAAGTGATAATTACATGAAAAAATAATTCAACGCTTTTGCAATGATATTCCTGCCAGTAAAACAACAGCTGTTAGGTGAAAATCGTAACACGATTAATCGCTGGTATGGCATTTTCAGGAAGGGAATTTATAATCGTCAGACTGCCCTTAAAGACAAGTTGTTAGGCAAAGCGGAAGTTGATGAAAGCTATTTTAGAGCGATACAACATCGAGGTTGTCACGAGGCCATGACACAATAAACTTGCTGTACCTATCCCCGCGGCAAGACCACGGGGAATTGCAAGTTGATTCATGTCACCATGTCAATTAATACTTAATTGATCGCTCTCGAAATTCCTGGCTATATTTTGTACATGGTAATTCCGTTTTCTCTCTTCATTTTACGAAGTTTAGAATTCCATGAGAATCAGCAAACCTCATGTTGAGCATTCCAGAACCAAAGCCAATCATCCGCAGACCACCGGCATCTGCGAACGTTTTCATAAAACCATCTTGCAAGAGTTCTACCAGGTGGCGTTCAGGCGCAAGATTTATCAGTCCTTTGAAGAGTTGCAAGTCGATCTGGATGACTGGATAAATTACTAAGACCTCTGCACAACCGCAAGAATTTTGCTGTAGCGACAGAGAAAATTTTCCAAGTGACACTTGTTGCACGTCACTTTAATAGAAAGTGGAGTTTTTTCCTTTTTTTAGGTGAATTTTTCCCCCTTATGTAATATTTGGACGGATCGCTCCCCTTAATGGTTGGTCTACGAAGATTTTGTTGGCTGCTTTCTTTAGATTCATGCAGATACTTTTCAGTATGACTTGGGCGTTGACTTTCGTCGTACCGAAGTAGCTGGCGCGTTCCATTCTGAATAAGCGTTTGATTGTGCCGAAACACTGTTCGACAATATAGCGTTTTTTACTGATCAATTGATTCGCCAGCTTCTGGCGTGACGAGAGGGGTTTATTCTTGTACGCGCGATGCATGATTGCGCTCTTGATCTTTTGCTTTCTTAGAAATTGCCGATTGGCATTGCTGGCGGATCCCTTGTCGGCATACACCCGATTCGCCTCGATATGCGCACCATCGATAGCGGCTTCGAAATGCATCATTTCGCTCTGGTTGGCAGGGGCGGTGTAAACCCCGCGCACATAGCCGTCTTGTGCGTCCACCACCAGGTAACTGCGGTAGCCAAACTGTGACTTCTTGCCTTTCTTTAGCCAGGTCGCATCCGGATCCGCGCTTTGTTCTTCGATACAGTTGATTCCAGGTTGACTGCCATCTTCAAACTGAACAACCTTACCTTCTTCGGCATCCACTTCCAGTGTGATGGTCTTTTTAGGGCGTGCCGCTGACTCAATCAGCGTGGCATCAATGACCGCTCCTGTCGCACCCTTGATCATCAATCCGTGGGATTGAAGCTGTTCATTAATAGTGGCCAGCAGATCATCTAGCCGATCGTTGGTTATTAGCCGGTTACGGAACCGGCACAAAGTGGTTTCGTCCGGTATCGCATCCGACAAGGACAGTCCGCAAAATTGCAGAAAATCAATGCGTACACACAGTGCTTGCTCCAACGCAGCGTCCGATAAACTATGCCACTGACCTAGCAGGATCGCTTTGAACATCAACAACCCATCAAACGGCTCTTGGCCTCCACCATGCGATAACTCGAGCTTGTATAAACCCGTAAGTTTCGGACGTAATTCCTCCCACTCAATTAGGGCATCAATCTTCACCAGAACATTTTCTCGCTTCAATCGCTCTGCTAATTCCAGTGTTCCAAAACTCATCTGCATCTTTTGCTCCAACTGTCTTTTAACCCCCTCTATTTTAGTTGGTTATTGCACTGCCAGGCAAGGTTGTGCAGGAATCTTTTACTACAACAACGCGCGAACTCACCAAGATAAGATGTGTTGTGGGCGCACTCCCATGCAAACACTAATTGACGCAAAGGAGGTGTGGGACGATAAAATCACTACATTGAATAGCTGAATTTAATCTAACAGACACAGCGTCAAATCGGGTAACTGTCAGACCGGGTCACAACTACTACAACTGATTTCGCTATGGCCTATAAATCATTTGCTCACGCATCGGAACAAATATTGCCAACATCTTATTTTGTATCCTATGTGGAATGTCGGCCTGATACATGGCATTAATCAGCAGATCAACGCCCCGGTTAAAGTCGGTCTCGGTAATATTCATACCATCGTGAACCCTTTCCATAGTATCGCCCGTATATTTACACGGACCACCAGTATGGAAACAAATATGCTCAGTTAGCTTGGTGCGAAATCTTTCTACATCCGACTCTTTAAAATACTCAAAAATAACCGGATCTTTTTCAATCTCGATTATAAAATTATCGACAATCTGTTCGATCTTTGGGTATCCACCTAATTCCTTATATACTGACACTGAGCTCATCTGATTGACGCAGGCTGATGAAAACAAAACAGTTAAAATTACTAATGTTTTCATGATAGCTACCATAAATAGCCAGTTGCTGAGAAATAAAACCCTTGCTGATCCTTTGCGCCAGCAATATCACCTAGACGTGTCCAGGCCAAGGTAAGATTAAAATGCTTGTTAGGGATATAAGTGGCAAAAAAATCCTGCCAATCATTCTCTTTAACCCCAACCAAATTGTTAGGTTTTTGTCTATATTCGTACCCAACTACCCAATTACGAGACAACAACACACCGACAGAACCTTCCATCATCGCTTGGTAGTCATCATTTTTCCCTCCTCCGTAGCCCAGCAAACCAAGTTGATTGGCTTTTGTAGCGCGTGCTGCCAGATTCCAAATTAAATTGTAACCACCCACAGCACCAAGATGTACTTTAGTGGCCGCAATATAAAAGTCGGTTCCGCTGTTATTATTTTTGGCACCAACGGCTGAAGCAACAGCTCCATCAATTAGCGTTTTGTGTTGCACACCAATACTTATCTGGGGCAGGAATGTATATATGAGGTCGCCATATAGGCGGGTTTTTATACCATAAATATTCTGCCGTATTTCGCCACCAGATGTGGATAAGTTTAGGTTTTGATGTGCAAAACTCAGTTCTACTCGGTCAAATAACCCTAAACTACCTCCTAATGAATGTAAGCGATAATCATCGAGAAAAACCAGTGAATTAAAAACGGATGCAGAGGTTTCATCACGACTTCCATATCCGGAAATTGTTGCCCAAGGTACGATACCGCCCCCGCCACTACCTTCTATTTGGGTAAGTCCTGCAGTCTCCAATAATTTGCCTTGTCCAGCCAGGATCTGGCCAACCATCAACAAATAAAGTAGTATGCATGCTTTAAATTTACTCATCTGTAATACATTATTTAATACATATGCTTACGCATATTTTTTATACCTATATTTTTCAATATCATTGCGTATCCATTTTGTGGTGCCATGTTCTTCTAGCCAACGCTGAATTTGGTCACTTGCCATTGGTTTACTGATAAAATATCCTTGGATCCAGTCGCATCCCCAAGCATTTAGTAGTCGTAATGTGGCCTCGTTCTCAACACCTTCCGCCACAATTTCCAGTTTAAAAGTACGGGCGAGAGCGATAATAGTTTGCACGATATTTTGGTCTTCCAATTGCTGATCAAGCTTGAGAATAAAGCTCTTATCAATTTTTAACTCGGTTACCGGCATGTTTTTCAGGTAAGATAACGAGGAATAGCCTGTACCAAAATCGTCTATCGCCAAATTAAATCCATACGTTCTGAAGGCCTGTAACTGTTCTATGGCTTTTTCGGGTTCTTTCATCAGATCACTTTCTGTGATCTCAAAAGCCAGTTTATTTTTACCTAATCCAGCTAGCTTCAGTCGCTGCACCACTCCAGGCAACAAATCAATATTTGTCACATCATGGACAGAAAGGTTTATTGCGACTTGTAAGCTGATACCGATTTGATCCCATTGACGCAAGTCATAAATAACGCGATCAATTACCCAGTTAGTCACCTGATTGATAAGTCCAGCCTGCTCCGCAACAAGAATGAATAGTTCTGGAGAAACAAATCCCAACCGTTTGTTATTCCATCGGATTAATGCCTCTACTTTGCTGATTTTTCCAGTATTCAAGCTCAGTTTCGGTTGATAAAAAACTGCAAGTTCCGATTGAGTTGAACTTAATGCTTGTTTGAGCTCATTCAACACTTCAAGCCGATATAAATAATTTTCTTCCAAATCTTGACGATATGCTTGAAATAAATTTTTCTCCCTGCGCGCATGGTCAACAGCAATACTTAAACGGCGAAATAGCGTTTGTGTATCCTCAGCATCATCTGGAAAGCACGTTACACCAATCGAAAACCTAATATTTAAAACTGTATTATCTACCTCGAGCGGCTGTTCCAACTGCTGACGAAGTTCTAACAAAGCCTTCTCATTGATGAATTGGTCAGGCAGCCAGAGTAATTCTCCGCCGCCCAAACGAGCTGCTTGACCACCTAATTTCATGAATCGTACAGCTAGAGATTGCAAACAACTATCGCCAATCTGGTAACCAAATACATCGTTAATCCCACGATAACCCAGGATATTCATACCAAATGCCTGGAATGGTTTTTGTTCAGACATTTTTTGCTGAATGATTGTTGAAATCTGATAGCGGTTATATAAACCTGTCAATACATCATGACTAGCCTGGAATTGTATTTTCTCTTCCCTGGAACATACGTTTTCCTGCATAACGCTAAAAGCAATCGCCAGATTATCAATTTCTTTAGAATTCGCTTGAATATTGATGTGCTTATGATAGTCTCCACGCGCTACACGTTGTGCCATTATTTCAAGATTAGTCAGAGGTAAAGTCAGATTTCTTGCAAAGACTGCGCCCATAAGAAGAGTCAGGCCTATAGAAAGCAGAGTGATGAAAGTTATTTCAAGCTGTAATAAATTAAATTCAGAAAACAGCTGATTGATGTCTTCAGACAAGATAATCCACACTTGCCTACCTTCCAATTCTGACAGCAAAAAACGTTTGGAGAAAAATCTATGTTCACGCTCAAAGGGCGATCTCAGGATATCCAGTTCTAGTTTAACGCTATCATAAACATTAATCAGTTCATTGTTAGGCACTGAGCTGATTGTCATATTCTGGCCTCCAGCATGGCTCAATTCAATTGTGGTGTTTAACTTTGTTATTGCTGACAACTCTTCAATCAACGCCTGATTAATTTCGAATCCGACTACAGCAATTGCGATGGGAACAGGCGCATTCACAGTTAATAAAATAACTTGATATAGCTGTTTATCTATTTCTAAAATAGATGCCACGCCACCGCTACTAATGGCTTTCCTGATAAGTTCTTTGGCAGGAAAAGGATCGTTGCTGCCAAGACCTGTGGAAGTACTGGAAATGACATTTCCATCAAACGATAAGAGTGCCATTAAATCAGCAGAAATACGCTCACCGTGATTAAATAAAACACTAGTTATTGTATCCTTGTCTTGTGAGGCAACCGACTGTATGAAGCCAAAATCAGCAGTCAGTACATCTGCAGAGTTATATAATTGGCTTTCCCGACTGGCTAACACTTGCGTGAAAATATTTTGCCCTATGTCCAAGCCCTGTGCGACTTGTTTTCTTGCATGATTTGTCGTTGATATCCAAACTGAAACCAGAATCGAGCAGGTAGTCAAACATAACAATCCGCCAACAAGTTTAAGTATGCCGTAGTTTAATGTTCGCAATGCCAATTTAATTAAACCTTGGTTTAAACTTTCTTGGGGTTTTAACAATTACTGGCCGCAAGTTCGTCGTTAATTGCCAGACGCCCTGATCATTTTTTTTTACAAGTGGTGCAGTAATAATTTTATCTGCGCCTTCTGCTAATTGCGCATGCCAAATCTTCACTGTGTCAGGCACTTGTGCCTCAAAATCTGCTACACCATTTTCATTTGTCATAGCGACCAAATTATTGTCAGTCACATAAATATAGCCAACCATGTGATCATGAACGTTACATCCTAGAACCACAATTCCTGGTTTATCAAATAATTCTGGCAAAGTGGGCGTGCCTTTATATAGCTTAATTTCAAATGGTTTTGGCCCAGAAAAACTGTAAACATGATGTCTAATATTGTCCCTATTGGGGAACAAGACAAATTGTCCTTGGTTGATTGTTAAAACGTGAGGTACAAACTGTTGATTAATTTGATCCATAACAGCTTTCTGCCCATCAGTAGCTGACGCGATCTTTGTAGGAATGCTTATTACTGCTTGACTGACTGGTTTATTATCCTGATCAAATAACTGAATCTTCAGCTGAGCGCTACCAATACTTGGCCAAACAACCACAAATAACATAATAATTTGTCTAATCTTGCTCATTAGTTTCTATTGAGAATCGTTTGGATATTCATTAGATATTTGTTTTCATTAGTTCTGGATGAATTAAAGTCTTGGTGAAATTCACATGGGCGTTTGATGTTTTAAATTTCTTGCCAAGTTCATAAAACAAGTAAAACGCTTAATGTGTGTTTGTAGAATGTAGTTTTTAGTAGCTGTGTCTTTAGCTTCTAAATAATCATTTAAAACATATTATTGTAAGTTATGAACGACTATTTCTTTGTAAACTTTAGTCAAGTTAATTTATGGTTCTGTTGCAAAGTTTTCGCATGAGCAAGCAAATACGCCTCTTCGGATCATCTTATCCGGCCGGCGAATAGAACTGTGCTGCGGGAGTGAGCTTCCCCCAAAAAATAGTTACCAAGGGTGACGTACAATTAACGTTACATTTGAGGGGAAGGCGATGAAGAAGATACCAAACTAGGAATACACGACCGAGTCCAAGTAACAAGCCTTCAAACAAGAGCTATGTTCATTTCTGGTGTATGGAGTTGAAGTTGGAGTTGTCCGCCTTTTGGCGGACATTTTTTTCATGGAGTCGAGAGAGTCTCGACCTGTGAAAGCGGATTGCAGTTTATCGCGATTTTATTTTTCTCATTCAGTTTTCTCTCAAAATTGTTTGGTGATAAGTATCCCAGCCCGGAATGCCTGCGAGTTGGGTTGTACCATGACTCGATCCAGGTGAATATGGCCAGCCTTGCTTCAGTTTTATTTTTCCAGGAGCGCCTATCGATCAATTCACATTCCAGGCTGGCAAAAAAGCTTTCAACCATTGCATTGTCGTAAGCATCACCCACACTTCCCATGGAGGGATGCACACCCATTTCCCTGCATCGCTTGCCGAATTCAACACTGGTGTATTGACTGCCCTGGATGCCCTTCTAAATGTCAAGCAGCAATTTGGATACTATTGATAAGATTGTTGCGTTTTTTCAGAATGTAATAAACTTCTCGCGCAATATAGCGTTTAAGGCACCGCAGCGCCTCAAGTTTCGTATGCCCTTGTGTCAAACTTTTATCAACGTACTCTTTAGTTTTATTGTCCGTCCTCAGTCGTCCAATAGCGATAATATGCAGTGCACTATTAGCGGCTCTGTCACCGCCGCGATTCAATCTGTGTCTATTGACCTTGCCCGAGGAAGCAGGAATTGGATTTACACCGCATAATGCGGCAAAGCTAGCTTCGGATTTTAATCGATCCGGATTGTCTCCCGCGGTAATGAGTAATTGTGCAGCAGACTCATAACCAATGGCTTTACCTGCAATCAGATCGGGAGCAAGTTCATCAACTATGGCTGAGATCATGACATCCCGATCCGCAATCTCATCATGCAATTCCAGATATCGCCGTGCAAGAGATTTCAATGCGATTTTGTATGCAGTTGATATATTACGATACCCGCCCAGATCTGGCCGCCAAGTGACAAGAGTACGGATTAATTGCATGCGAGTCAGTGCACGGAGCGGTTCCCGAATCGACTCTGGTGCGGAAATAATATTCATTTGGATCATTTGGAGTGCGATACGTCTAGCTGCAATGGCAGTCTTCCTACATACCTTTAGAACTCGTAACGACTCCACCATGCCATCTCGTGTTTTAGGTGTGACGGTTCGTATTCCAGCAAATGCAGCATGGGCCGCATTTTCCGCATCGATTGTATCGTTCTTGCCGCGTCTGCGTCGATCCATTTTATCAGGTGAGGTAACTTCTAAAATTTCGACGTCAAACTGCTGCAGATACCTTAGCAAACCCGCACCATAAGTCCCAGTGCATTCTATTCCAATGCGCTTGACCTCACCAAAAGATTGCATCCAATTCATCAGCATTGATTTGTATCCTTGCCGTGTTGTGGAGAAAGAATTACTGGCAAGCACTCGATCGTAAGTATCGACTACGGCTGCGAAATGTATGTCTTTGTGGGTATCAACTCCTCCAACTATGCCATGATGATTGTCATCCATTCTCAGCTCCCTATTTTTGAATGATGTTATTGATAGGGATTCACCGAAACCGATTGCCGGGACAAGACAGTAATGAGATAAGCGATCAGGCCCTTCTTGGGTCACAGACAATGGCGAGGTGAAACCTCACCGATAGATATTGCCAAATAACCGACAGATCCAGGGAATGACACTATTGACGGTCTATCGCTCTGAGAGTCAGGAAACTTGGCAATTCTTACGGTACCAGAATTCCAATAATTGCTCATTCAATGATTGAGTCAAATCATTATTGAAATCTGGTGCAAGTATTCTTACTATCGCTATGGTGAATCACTTTGCCCGGTTTACGAGTGATTAACGCCATGTTCAACGCACTGATCACCAGGCTTGCTGTCATGGTTTCACCGAAAGACCAGCCCACTACCTTACGGCTGAATACATCGATGACCACGGCCAGGTACAGGAACCCTGCCCAGGTAGGAATGTAAGTCATGTCCGCAACCCATAGTTGATTGATGCTAGCTGCCTTGAAATGGCGTTGCACTAAATCCGGTGCAGGGCGGTCACGCTTATTCCGATGAGTCGTGATCACAAAGCCTCGCCTGCGACTCACCCCTTTAATTCCAGCTTCACGCATCAACCTGCCTACGCGCTTATGATTGACCCTGACTCCACGATCGGCTAATTCAACGGTAATGCGGGGACGGCCATACGTACAATCGCTGGTACGGTATATGGCCATGATCTGCTCGATCAATCGACAGTTGGTAATGGCCCGTCGGCTGGGTGTGCGTTTTGCCCAGTCATAGTAACCGCTGTGCGATACACCGAGTGTCTCGCATAGAACACGAGCCGGAAATTGGGCCCGGTTTGCCTTGATTAATTGGTACACCTTCCCCATCAATCCTTGTTGTTTGCAAACCAGGCCGTAGCCTTTGCCAATATGTCACGCTCCATCTCCACACGCTTGAGCTTCTTACGCAATTCCAGCAGTTCCTGCCGTTCGTTGGCACTCAAGGAAGCAACACTCGATGTCGCAGCGAAAGCAATTGCCTGGCTTGATCTAATTGGTACACCTGCTGCTCGACACCAGGTTTGTATCGAAGTGTAGTGGCATCCAAATTCCTTGGATAATTGCTTGGGGCATTTGCCTAATGCTACCAATTCCACCATCTGCTGACGAAACTCCGGTGGGTAAGCAGGTTTGTAGTTTTGTGTCATCTTACTTCTCCTTTAAACAGAACATAATGTGTCCGTTCAAAGGGGGCAACTCCAATACAAGAACTATCAAATATCTATCATCAGATTTCCCTCAGCAGAACCCGGATACAACATAGCTTGCTCAATCATTATCTCACGTTGTATTTTCCTGAGATGGAGCGCTATCTGCACAGTACGCGCGCCGAGTGGTTTTGCAGGTTATTACTAAAGTTTCCCACTCCGACTTCTATCCTACGTTATAAAAAAGCGACTTTTGTAAAGCGAGCATGGGATATCGTTGGACGGAAGGTCTGCAAACAACGATTTCTTGAAGAAGTTTACGAGATCGCAGCTCATTCAATAGGTTTGCCCGTTGCTTTAAAAGGATTGGGTATCACGACTTTTAAGTTGCAATTGCCACGTTACCTTGAGCTTTCAATTCAGCGTAATGAACTAGAAAAAATGGCAGAGTCTATGCTATCTCAGCGGACTGATTATCAGCGATTACGCACGCTTCCCGGGGTTGGACCGATTATCTCGCTGATTAAACTGCTGTGTTAAGTCTTGTCGGGCCAATACAATGGACCCTTGTATACTATGGTGAGCACCCTTTAATTTAGGTACAAGCAGCGCTTGGTCGAGATTTATTGTTAGGCACGGTACAGGTGCCAGGGATATTTTTGAGGTAAATATCAGTTGACTCCGCAGGTAGTCCGTTGTCGGAAGTAATCGTATGCACCCGTCTTCGGTGTGGCTTGAGCAGGCGAGTGGTTGCTTTTATCACTGCCTCGGTGGTCTTCCGCTCCACCTTGCGAATCAGCGTGTATCCCGTCTTTCGCTCGACCAGGCTGACGATGGCCTGCCGGTGGTTCTTGCCGATGATGGTATCTGCCTCCCAGTCGCCGATACGACTTCTAGCATCGACGATAGCCGGACGTTGCTCAATGGATTGGCGGTTGGGGATGATGCCGCGCCGATCTGTCTTGCCATAACGCTTCCGGCGCTGCTTCTGACAGCGCAGATTCTTCCAAAGAATGCCGCCGTTTCGTTTGTCGGCATAAACCCTCTGGTACACCGTCTCAATGCTGATGCCCGCATAGTTGCTGATCTGGTCTGGGCTCCATTGCAGCATGAGTTTCTCTTGCGCAAACTGCCAGGTTGCATCGTCTATCGCCCGCGCATTGATGGCTTTCCGCTCGACTGCTTTGTTATGCGCCTGTTTGGGGCGATAGCCACGCGCCCCGCAGTTACGGGCCAACTCTCGGCTGATAGTTGATACGCTTCGGTCGATGACGGTGGCGATCTCGCTTTGTGAATGTCCCGCTTTCTTCAAGGCGTATATCTGGTATCGTTCTTCTCGGGTTAGGTGTGTGTAGTTCATCTTTGCAATTTCGACTGGCTGGTCAAAAAGGCTCAGATGCTACCGCATCCAACCTCCCTAACCTACATTATTCAAAATTGCACTTCAAACTTGAATCTGCCATCCATATCAATCCTGGTGTATATACATTTGCTTTTCTGCAATGGTTTTGCAGCTTTACCTTGACTCTTTTAGTCGTAAAGAGCTGTGCAAGTATTTTACTGATATTTGAAATGCAATCGATCGTTGGGGTACGGCTGCTATAATTCTGTATCCGGGTTAATTCAAGGTAACCATAAAAAATGAAAGAAAAAGTAAAGGAGCGCTCGGACTTTGCGCGTTGGAGTTTCAAGCACGCATGTCTGTCTGCAGCTATCGCAGCTGTCGCTGTTCTGGGATATCGTTTTGGCATAATGAACTACCAAGTGGCGTTGACAATTCTTATCGGTGGAGCAGCGCTTGGCATGATGGCCATACTTTCCGCCATTGTCAGCATTCTCGCCATAATCACATCAGTTGACACTAAAGTAACAGGTATACTCTCAGCACTCGTTGGGCTGGCACTTGGCCTTGCTGTTGCGGCACCAGTCTTTCTCACCATTCAGGCGGGATACAAAGTACCGCGTATTCATGACATCACCACCGATCTGCAGAACCCACCCAACTTCGCAGCCATTCTTACTTTGCGCACAGCGGAACATAACCCGCTAGACCGGAAAGCGCCCGCTAATCTTACTGAGCTTCAGCAAGCGGGATATCCCGACCTCGGTTCTTTGCTGATTGATAAATATCCGAGTCAAGTCTTTACAGAGGCTGTCGCGCTCGCCAAAGCGCGTGACTGGGAAATCATAGCAGTCTCTGCAGAGGACGGTATCATCGAAGCGACCGATACAACCCTGTTCATGGGTTTTAAGGATGATATCGTGATTCGCGTAGCCGCTGAAGCAGATAAAACGATCGTTGATATGCGCTCCGCTTCTCGTATCGGAATCAGCGATATGGGGACTAACGCTACGCGCATTAAAGCGTTCTTGCATGAACTTAACAATGTAAAGTAGCAACATAAGAAAATGTAAGGTATCCACAATCGCTTCGGCTCTCGTCAGTACACAGGACACTAAGGCTGATAACATAAATCAAGCAGAAATGAGTAGAAATGCAGTATATGCATAATCCTCGCGCATTTTAAAACCATTCCCAATCCAAATAATGATACAAATAGTTTCTCAATGATCTAATAACCTGCTAAAAATCTGCATGAACAAAGTTTGATCTTGACAAGACCTGCCAAATATACCATCATCGCCCCCGCAAAATGAAATTGTAATGATTTGTAGAAAAACAATCGGCCTAGTCGATTACAGCTTGAAGGCATCGAAACAGTAGCGAAATGCAACTTCGAATCCCGTGATTGCTTCAATCTGATATAATCCTCCGGTTGCTTAACAAACTGGAAATAATTAGATTGTACTTAAGCGCCCGTAGCTCAGTTGGATAGAGTACTTGGCTACGAACCAAGGGGTCGTGGGTTCGAATCCTGCCGGGCGCGCCAGATTGATTGAATAATCTTATTACAATTCAATATTCAGAATTATCTGTTTTCTAGTCATTACTCAAAATGGCCAAGTAGCTCAGTCGGTAGAGCAGAGGACTGAAAATCCTTGTGTCGGTGGTTCGATTCCGCCCTTGGCCACCAAATAAAACAATAAGTTACATCTAAAAATAAAACTTACTTTCTTATTCAGGGTTACACGGGGGTTACTTTGCCGGGAATTTTGAACGTTTTTTGAGGAAAAATGTTACTTAGGAAACCCTAGGAATTGTCAGATTCGTCCAATCAAAAATACCTCTACTATATTGAGCCGGACGATCCAATTTATAGGTATGAACATAATTGCCTGAAGTTACTTGCTCAGTAACCGCAATCGTGTCCAAATGCTTAAGGGTGTTATTCATCCGATCTATAATGAGCGATACTGCGTAATTGCTACACAGATTTAATTCAACCGATGCCGGTGGATTCGCCGTTCCGTCATCAATAGCATTCTCAAATATACCCCCAAACCCCAGCAATCCCATATTTGAGCAATTATCAGCGATGACTTGAGGGGATTCCCTGCCCGTTCCATGATCGGATTCTAGTTTTAATGCAAATATGGTTGTGTTGTCACAGTTTGTCATCCAGATTACGCATTTGCCTTCATTGGCATGCTCAAGATTGGCGCCATAGATTCGGATAGGCAATACTGTATCTTCGATCTTCAGCATTGCGTAAGTAACGCTACGCTGATTAAGAAGTAATATTTCACTCATCCCCCAGAATCTTCCGCCCGCATTGGCGCCTGAAATCAGCATCACAGTCAAGCGTTTTTGAGTGCTATCCCCGATAAATCCATTGATATTGAATTGCCCGATGTTTAAATTTCTGAACATTGATCTATCACCACACAACCATTTTAATCCAGCACTTCCGCCCTGGCTTTGCGGACACCAGATTGCAAAATCGGATAAGATTGTTTTCGATTCAGAATCATCAGCAGTAACCATCCCATAATTACCCGCAGTCGGAACGGTAAAATCACCGC
Source organism: Nitrosomonas ureae (assembly GCF_001455205.1). Classification (NCBI taxonomy): domain Bacteria; kingdom Pseudomonadati; phylum Pseudomonadota; class Betaproteobacteria; order Nitrosomonadales; family Nitrosomonadaceae; genus Nitrosomonas; species Nitrosomonas ureae. Next base: position 2,651,976 of record NZ_CP013341.1, on the reverse strand, counting down.
CAGCGAAGTTTTTAGGAATGAAAACTGTAAGATTGCGCGAAACTCCTAAAATAACACTATCAGGCCGAAGAGTCAGAATCTTACCATGGGCATAATATCCTTTTGGGAAGAATACTTTAGCATGCGCAGAAATTACCGCCTGGGCAGCAATATAATCATCCGTGGTTCCATTGCCGGTCAATGTGTAGCCTAAATTCTTTGCTGCTGTTTTCGCATTCACAACCCCTGGGGAATCCGGATACAACATCTCACTTCCCCAGTGATGACGACTAATCAAATCCGATGGTGGAGTATTTCCCGTAGCGCCGCGAGTTAATGTATTTGAATAACCCAATCTTGAACCATTATGCCAACGCACCATATTGAATTGAACATTGCCACTCGTTAACGCCTTGGTGGGCGGTTGAATACAGATTGTTGCTTCTTTAATCCAGGTCCATCCGCTTATCGGAGTATCCGCATCGATATCATTTGCCGTTCCTGAGAAATCCACGATTTTACCCGCACCCCTAACCCAAACATTCAGCAGTTTAATGCTGCGATTAGAGGATATGGCAACATTGCCGGAACTCTGCGTGGTGAAATCGATAGAACAGTCTGTGATCAATAAATATCCAGTATTCGATGAGAATCCGGATGTTGATATTGCCGGACCAGTAGCGCTTGCGGCCATGACTATGCTCACACCCGTAATCGATACCGTTTCTGAATCATCGTTGGAAAAATTTATTGCTGTTACTGACTGTCCTGAATATCGGCACCCGGCAAATACCGGAACTGGACGGCGAGATACGCCGGTACCACGCTGGCCATAACTGCCGCCGATGAAATCTGTATTTACGATCGAACTTCCGCTTCCGATTAATCCTTGCTCACAAGCCAGGCCGCCGGTAGCATCGATCAAACAATTATGAATATAACACCCTTGAGCTCCACGAATCTCAACCCCGATCGCCCCGGCATTGGTTCCGGTGGTAATTTTTATATTTTCAATCCCGGCATTGTAGAGCGCTGCCTCATCCTCAGTTAAGTCGGTATGACCGCCGATACCCCAAAAATGTAGCATTGACTTAGGCGAACCACTACTGGTAAATCCTGTTGTGCCATTTGCAAGAAATATTTCAGGCATATTCCCGCCATGCTCACCGATCCACATTAAACAGGATGCAATACCATCAGAAACTGTTAATCCGCTTGCGCGTCGATACGTTCCTTGTAGCAAATCTATCGTATTGCTGATCTTGAATCTGGAACTTTTCGGCAACTTAACCACAAGATAATTCTTACGCGCATATTCACCGCATGCGATGAGCGCTGCCGTTGAGTCTGTAGAGCCCGATCCATCAGCAAAAAACGGGTATTTAGTGGGATCAACATACCCGTCAAGAACAGAAGGTTGGAATTTCGCCATCACTGGATCAATGGCCAATGACATGCCATTGACTACCGGCATCGGACTTTTGATTTCTTGTCTGACTAATGCATTGGCTTCAAATGTACTTAATGGCGCACTGAATGGCAAAAGATTGATATCGAAACCTAAGAACGAAATTCTTCGTTTTGGACGGGAGAATAATCCTATCGCCACAATATTTAAACCACGAACGTTGGGCGAGTAGAAACCAAGCCGCCATGCGGATACGGAAGCGTCTTGATAAAATCATCATAATCAGAAAAGACATTACCGCTGGGTGCAGTTAGTTTGTATTGGATCAGGCACATATTCGCACCGATATATGCCGATGTGAGACGATCATGGAAATCCTGCATGGTATGCAAGACGCCGGTTGCAGGGTTGATTTCATTCATATCATCGCCTTGCCACTGACAGAACTTAGGCAATATTCCAGAGTAATCTTGGTAATAACGCAAAGCGCCTTTTGGATTATTCCCTGCCGCAGCGATATTTGTGGATGCATTCCAGTGTGTGTTACTCGCGCTAAGCCACACCCTTTGAGCTGGAACGTTATTTGTGTACCAGTCAAATGCTAATTCTTTGGAATGATTCATATCATGATAGACGCCGGTTTTTCTGAAAGCTGCTTTCAGATCCTTAACCATTTGTATCCGTCCAGATTGCATACTTGCAACCGATTCGGGATTGTTAGCGCCGCTTCCGAAAGGAACGCTTAAAGTTCCATAGCTGGATTCGCTGGTTCCGACAACAAAGACATTCGGATCCTCATCGAACTCTGCGGCCATAGCCGCGAAGAATTCCCGATGCCACGCTTGAATCATGGCGTTGCTGTACTGAAATGTATAACCGCGTTGGCCACTACCTTGCCCAACACCCGGTTCAATGCCAAGGCAACCCTCATACATGATGTGGGTAGTTTTTCCGGTCGCACTGAATGTTCCGCGAGCGCTGACTAAATGTGCTGGAAGCAATTGACGCACATCATTACCCACAGACACATCGAATTCACGCTGGACGAACATTAAGCCGGATTTGACACCCATGGCACCCAAAGTCGCTATTCTGCCTTTGAGCTTATTGAGAGGGCTGTCAGGATTGTTCTTTCCGTAATCGCCTGGGCCTTGCGTGATATGACCAGGATACAAGTCAAACTGCACGAATCGCCAATTTGGATTATTAGTGAGCCTGGTTAATAGGCCATTTGTTCCACCAAAACTTGTAGCTCCGGCGCTATCAGCATTGTTATATGCAGAGCGAGGAAACTTAATACCGAAGCCTGGAATAAAAACATCTTTCAGGTTACGGGCACGCCGACGCTTCGGCCTGGAGAATAATCCGATAGCCATATTAATGAATAACCTCGATTAGACGACTGCGAATCCCGATCAACTCGTTGACGGAAGCGGATGAGAAGTGGAAAGTAAGGTTGGTTGGGGAGGTAGTATCAACTCCCAGCACAGCAGGAGCAGCACTTGTACCAACGCCGTTTGCAGAGGCAATACCAGCCCTCGTTTCTTGAACTGTCGTAGAATTTTTGTTATAAATCTCAATCGGAATGTGGAGATTGACTGCTGTTGTGATGGTTGCGGGAGTAAAAATATCGCTACCACCAAACTTAGCAACTACAGTTTTGTTACCACTTCCGGAGGCGATGAAATTTGCGTCTACAATGACGCGACTGTTATTTCTTAATATAGGAATTATTGTTGGCTTTAGTTGAACGGTATCGCCAGCATCAGAAATCAAGGGCGCAGCAGGTGTGCCACCAGGCCAAGGGAATGAAGTTTGAATTACGGTAGTGTTTACAACTGAAGTAATGGGTAGAAGATCATAAAGGCCAAAACCCGTTGAAGCAGTTCCAATATGCAATTTAGCTTTATTGTCGCAAACACCACTTGTTAAACCGTGCGCAGCGTTTGCTGTTAACCTAACGAATCCACCGACATCGCTTGCGGTCCAGGTCAATCCGGTATTCGGAAAAACAAGCGCATGCGTTTCGTTATCATGCTCAATGACCATCCGGCCAACGCCGTCATAAGTAGAAGCACCATCCGAAATAGCTATCGCTTTTTTACCAGTCGCATTGCCGCTGATGTTACTGAGGATAACGGCCATACCAGGATTCAAGCTGGCTGAAGGAAGATCAGGATCTTCTAAATTATCGTAAACCTGCGTTTCGGATGAGTCGAAATAAGTTATCGATACAATGTCGTTACCAGCGAAATTAACTCCTGAGATAAATGCAGCGCCAAATTCCCAATGGTTGGCATTGGCTTCTATTGCGGTTATGCCAAATGTTGCGCGTTTATTTCCGTCTCGTTGCTCAAAATATAATCGCCCTCCAACCTCATAACTTCCAAAGACATCGGTCATGTCGAAGCCGTCGTTTGTTACTTTATGAAAAGCTATCTCAGTCGTGCCGGAGCTATTGGCATTATTGAACCGGAAATATGGTAATCCGGGATTTACTCCGGTATTTGTGTTGGTGCTAAAAGTGAACGGATATCCAGCTTTGTCGCCCTTCGCACCCGTGGGACCAGTTGGGCCGATCATGCTTACACCTGCCGGCCATGTATCGCTTGCTTTGGGGCCATAGATCATGCTCGTTGATGTATTGATATAAAAATCATCATCAACTCCCTCGGTCGTAGGCGCTACCGTTCCATACAGTATGGTCTTTCCATTTACACCAGGCGCACCGGATTCACCTGGCGGTCCTATCAAGCTTCTACCGGCAGGCCAAACACCATCAGCTTTAGGGCCATAAATAAAATCCGTATCCGTACGGATGTACGTATCACCTTCTCCGCCAACTTCTTCATCGGGGGCGCCTACTCCATAAATGATCGTTTTTCCATCCGCCCCCGGCGCTCCCGGCGCACCCTCTCCCGGAGGGCCGGTCATACTGACCCCAGCTGGCCATGTGCCGGATGCCTTGGGCCCGAAGTAATATCCGGTAGCAGTATTGATGTAATGATCGCCGTCATTGCCTTCGGTTGTTGGATCTACAACTCCGTTGAGCCATGTATTAATCTCCGAACCAGGATCGCCCTTGAAATGGAACCATAGGCCATCAAAATCAGAAGCAACAGGGTTTACTAATTTGGTGGATGTAGTCTTGAAAGCAACATACTGTAAAGAATTATCCGGATCAGCCGAAAAATCAGACCCGGATGCATCAGAAGCGTATCGGATGTAAGTATAAGAACTCACTCCACTACCGCCGCCCAAAGGGACAGCAGCCGCACGACCACGCACCGGCAATCTGGATGGTGAGATATCGAGTTTTCTGGTAACTTTTGTTTTTTGCGCTTTAGTAACCATGACTACACCTCCACGTCGGGCTTAAGACGAATTGTTTTTTTCTGCTGACGCAGGAAATTGGTACCGAAAATTTCCACAGCATCGTAAAAATATTCAGCACGAATGCGATTGATTGCGCATCGAAGTTTTTGGAATCGGGATTTATCCAGGCAAGAATCTTCTTTTATGATTCTTTTAAGCAAAGCATCGAATTCAGCCTTGAATGATTCTGGTAGATAGCCTTCGCGTATAAGTTGATATCCGGCATCATGGACAAGCGAACCCGCCATTACGCTGGGTGTATCGATCGCCGGACCGCTCGGACCGTCCCAGGCATATCGACGCTCGATAATCATCAAGCCGGATTTAAACAGCGTGATGTACTCGGTTACGATATCCTCAGCAGGAAAAATCTGAGTCTGTACGAAATAGCGATTCTGAAGTAGGTATTTGTAACCGCCTTGATAGCAGAGCTCGGATCTCATGGATAAACAATCTCCATATTTGGCAGCGCAAATTTATCAAGCAAAACTTTACAAGCGTTTTTCCCTTCCTCTATTTCTCGGAAGGTATTCCGAATAGCCTGTTCTGCTCCTGGATCCAGTTCTTGCCAGTAAACTTCCTCACCTGTTCCACCAGTTCCGCCGGAATTTGAGCCTTTGGCTTCTCCGGCGGCACTACAACTCGTTGGCTTTTGGGTGCTGACGTACATGCGATGTTTGCGAGACTCAGCAAGATCACGATCAAGATCATTACGAAGTTTTTCAGATTCATTGAATGCCCCTATCAAATCGGATTTTTGTTTAAGCAAAGCCGCTTCATACTTTGCCCGTTCCTGCGCCAATAGCTCTGCCGCCTCCTTGTCGGTTTTGGCTTTGTCTTCCTGCCAAATAGCGCGCTCGTGCAGACGTCCGCTATCAAAGATTTTGTAAGTAACAATGGCTATCAATGCCAATACAATGGTGATTGCTGCAATGATTAAGCCGGTTTTGATTAATGTTGGCGAAGGTAGACTCATTTTGATTTTTCCCAGTACAATTTCGATAAGTACCCGGTTAAAGCGGTAATTGGTGCGTGTACCGCTGTGATGATTGCGGCAAGCTGGAGGCCATCAACATGCTCGGCATTATTGTTAGCAAACTCGAAAGCCCACACCGTTACCAGATAAGTCATGAAGCAGATGAACAGCATTAAAAGTCGACGAAAAAGTTTGTGGTCGTCGAATTGGCTATGAAATTTTGCGGATAATGTTTTGATACCTTCCATTTGGAAGGAATGATGGCACTGCTGATCTAGATGGATAAGCGGGAACCGGTTCCCGTGAATGATTTGCTAGAATAAAGCGGGTTGCTCTATTACCTGGGGATGTTTATTTCTGTGGAGAATTTTAGAGATTTGGCGCTCAGTCAGTCCATACTTGCGCGCAACTTTTGATCGGCTGAGAACTTTCTTGTCGTTGAGTATCTCAATATTTCTTAACTCTAAGGTTAACATTTGAGCTTTAGGGATTTCTATTCTGTCATAACCCCCGAACTTTTCACAAATTTTTGTGGCTGAATCGATGCCAAGAACGGCAATCAACTCATGCCCTACTTTGAGCTTTCGGGGTATATATACGCTGGTACCGCCATAGTGACGCACGAGTTTCAGCGTGTCAGAAATGCCGATTTCCTGCGCTATTTCTTGCAGGGTTTTTGGCAGCAATGAGATGTTGATATCCGACGTCATGAGATGCTATTTATCAGGCAATATCCATGCACGAATAACGATAGCGTGATCTCGCACCCAATCCAGCGATAGACCGATAACAACAAGTGTGCCGACCACAATTCGGCCAGCAAACATATACCTTTTCATATCCGCTACGTCTTTCATCATTTGTTCCTGGTTGTGCAGCATTACCTTGATCTGCTCAGGAGTCATTGGACATGATTCGGTGGCATGATCTGATCGTCTTCGTCTTGGTGTAAAGTACATTTTTATACCTCCACAATGCGTTTGGACGCGCTGTATCGTTGGAAAAATGGAAGTGTTACAGATAAATCCTGGTCTAACTTGCCGTATATTTGTTGTGATAATTGTTCTTCCGTGATGGGACCGTTTCCAGGAACAAGACTTATGAACAATGGCTGACTTTTTCCAATAGATCGAAATAAATTGTTAAGCGCTGCTTTATCCTGAGCATCCATGGCTTGCATGGAAAATTCCATCGCGCGTGTGATGGTGCCGCGATCGGTTATCAGATCACCAGCCGACGTTCTCATCCCGGTTGTGGTATCGATGAAATCAGTCTTGGCACCATAATCAGCGTTTTCATTCGGCTCCCAGAATTTACCGGCAATGATTCGGCTGATTTCAATGTATCCGTCCGGATTACCCGCGCTGGTTAATTCAATCTCCATTCTTTCAACACCTGAAACGGAATTAAAGAAAGCAGAGACGTGCGCTCCGCCGCCGTAAGCAAATGAAGCCGAACCGATAGAATCAAATCCAACCGGAGGGTCGTAATTGTAAGTAACCGGAATCGCGCCCGTATCATGTAACAGAGTACCGGCAGCTGGGTCATCATAAAGTGTGATCTGGAACGTGGATCCCGCAATCAGGTTTGTAAATGCCAGCGCTACGCCACTGATTTCCTGAGCGCTTGCCCAAGTAATGATCATTTTTGGTGACGAGAGATCTACCGACCTCCAGGTTTTAGCTTTTTGATCATCTTTGAGGTTGCTAAGCTGATGTCCGATAACGGATCCCGGAACTGACATTGCGGCCCCGGAGTGATCGTCAAAAATATTTTTGTACAATATTCTAAGATTTGACATTTTTATTGGCTTCTTCCAATTCAAGCTCAGTTTTAGCTATCGCCGCGGCAATGGCTTCTTTCTTGATTTTTTCCTGCATGATTTTTTCGCGCTCCGCGACAACGTTCGCACGTCCCAGGTCAACGAATTGCCATAAGTCTTCTTTTCTGAACACGCCGGCAGGCTTGGTTTCTGTAGCGGCCATGAGATTGTCGTAACCGACGCCTTGAATGATGAAGTTTTCATAGTTCTGTTCTTCGGCAGCTTTAAACTCACCATCCGGCAAGATCGTGCCAAATCCAACCATTACCCGAACCATACGACCAGGCAAATGGTGCTCATAAGCCACAATGTCTTCATCTTGATCAAGTATTACTTCACGCTTTCTGGACATCTATAACCCTCCCTTTACGTTTGCCGGATTTCAATAAATTAACCTCTGCTGATAGTTCCTGGATTGCTTTTATGATGGGAGAAACCAAGCCGTTGTAATCCACTCCTCCGGTTCCGTCATTATTCAGGCTGGCTAATGAGTCTTTTCTATTTCCCAATAATTTAACGACTTCTTGATATATCAATCCGTGCGCAAGCAACTCTGGATTTTCAATCATTCTGAACGTTCTTGCGGTAAGTGAATTAATGAAATCCAAACCCAAAAATTCATGTTCTATTTCTGTTTTAAGTCTGGCGTCAGAAATATTTTCGATATAAGCAAAATTAGATGTGCCTCTCGTTCTAACTGTGGCCGCCAAAGAGCCAGTCACATTCAAATTAAAACCATTCCCAGAAACAGTACAAGTTCCAGTGTTGCAGGGCACAATGTTGCATAAAGCCGATGCATGTTTTCCGTCAACCATGTCAGCATTAAGATTTGTTACCAGTGTTGTATTTGTCATGGTCATTCGACCGCCAACATATAGAGCTACGCCACCAGCTACGTGTGTTGCTCTTACGCCAGTTGCATTAACGCCGGTTCCTTCTCCAAAGACGCCATATCCGGTGGAGGAAGATCCTTTCAATCCGGAGTCAGTAGAGCCGTTTCCGGAAAATGCCGATACCCCATTATCAGCTGTGCCGTTCAAGTTTGCGTGCAAAGATGCCTGCCTGCCGCCCAAAGTTGCCGAACCGGTAAAGCTTCCGTATCCAGAAATGGAAATGTCGCCACCGCCAACAATATCTCCGCCGAAACTTGGGTTGCCTGAAACCGGTATATTTACCATTAGCACGCCAGATTGGTACATTCTGAACCCGTTAGCATCGCCAACCCATCCAGTAGATGGATTGCTGCCGACTACCGCGAGTTGGGTGCTTTTCAGAGATTTGATGTATTCGCTACTGGAATTCAATGCATTGAATCCACGACCTGCACCGGTAACTTGGTTAGCGTTTGTACGAAAAAAAGTCACGCCATCATTGATATCATCCAGATCACCGGATATTTGGGTGAGATTAACATTGTGTGGATTTCCACTGGAAGAGGCATGCGCAGCTGCGTTTGCTGCATTTGTAACGACAGTATTGACGGGGGTGCCGCCAAGTGTGCCATTAACATTAACATTCGTACCCAGATTGACAGAAATGGTGCGTGGAGTATCCGCTTGCAGGAAAGCATCAAGATCGTTGAGGATCGCGGCCATTACACAAATACCTCGACCTGCGAGTACAGGGTTGACCAGTCTATGGACAGTCCGATAACCTGACCGTCCTTGCCGGAATCTAGCCCGAAGCGCGGATAAGTCAATGTCACAGCTCGACCAAGAAATAATTCAACAAGTCTGGGTTTACCGGTAAAAGTAATTACAAAACGAGGTGTTTTATAAAGATTAAGCGATCTATTACCCTCATTGATTGAATCCGATGCAGTAAGTAGCAAGGTATCAATTGGTATGGGCTCACTGTCAAGCGCGTAATTTGATTTTACTGTTGCATCCTCTACAGTTACGCTTGCGTATTCAGACGCATAGATTTTCTTATGTGATTCTGGAATGCCGGTCAGCAATTCTGGTTGAATAGTCCAATTCTTATTGTAATTAACCTTGAATGCCGCCTTGACAGGCAACTTTTTGGAAATTCTGATTGTGTTTTCAAAGATATCATCCGGGCCAATCTCAAACGGGGTGCCGGGTGCCGGTAGTTCAAGTTTTAGTAACTGCAATTTCCCGAGTCGGGACATAACTAACTGCGCACCAACGCTGGACGCAAGCTGGTTGCATATGCCTAGGGTATTCTCACGCGCACTGATATAAATCCCAACCGGCTGAGGATTGGCTGAATCGAAGGCCGATAATTGGGCAGAATCCAGATCTCCGGAAGTGAATTTGTTGGCGCCACCGTAATTTTGTACGATTCTTTGGATAATCGATGCAACTGTAGTATTCCATGATGCAGGTTTATCGCCTTGTACGCTAAGTGTGACTTTGCCAAAAGGTTGTACAGTAAGTGTAAATTTTCCATGCGCAATATCATTAACCAGTCCAACAGGAACGCCATTGACACGAACCTCAAGATTCTCTTCTATGGCGGATTGATGTGTCTGAAATTCCAGCGTAGCCGGGTTGCTCAATAACGGCGAAACATTGAAACATTCACCGAAACACAATGGAATAATCTCGTTTTTATTGGGCGTGGATCCACCCAGTTTTGTTTCTGTGATGGGCGTATTCAACCGCTGCAACTTGTCGCGCACTTTGATGTTCAGAGTTTGCGCTGATCGGCTATCAATATCTTCAATGGTACCGCTGAATATTGTCACAAAGTCGGAGCGTAACCAGCGCACGTCACCGGCATAGATGTTTATTGCTTTGTTAACCCAGATATCGTTTAACCAGCTATCAAGCGCTCCGTCAACATTGACGAGCTCGACGTCTCCAAATGACATGGAAGGCGAAGAATCTATGCTCATGCGCTCTATTAGCTGGATTGAATTCGCTGAAACGATCGGCTCATAAATCCTTCCGGCCACATCATCTGAATAATTCTTTGTAGACAAATAATGGGTAGTATTCACGCCTGCAATATTCGATACAGCCTCGACCAGAATGCACCTGATCGCGGTTGTGTCTTGGAGCCAGGCTGTGAAATTGACTGCCATAATTAAGCTATCAATCCCACTTGTCGAGATTTGCCTTTAATTGTCAGGCATTGCATGCGGTTTTTCCCGCTAACGATTGAGCAATGCACCCAACCGGAATTCGGAATGCCAGAGGTGTAATTCTCGAGTATTAGCTGGTCGTAAATCAGGCTGGTTGATATCCAAGTAGCCAGGTCATAGTTTGAAATACCCGGTATCTCAAAATCAACCGCCTCTCCGCGAATATGCTGTGATGTATTACCGCTACCGATAGCCTTGTTCAATTCCGGACACCGGAAACCGCTGCTGGGTTTAAATGCTGCATGGAAATGATCGCGCACCGGTTCAAGAATCCTGCAGCAAACTATTTTCAGTCTTTCAATAACTTCATCAGGAGGTGTGTTATCAATTCCTAGCTCCACCGCTTTGTCAGAGTGAATAAGCTCACCAAGGGTGAAATGAGGTGAAAGGTTTTGATTAATATTCATTTGTTATATTTAGATAAGTTTTCTAATTGAGCGTCAATATCAGCACAGTTACTACCATTCGCAGACATTGTTGCGCGCTTTTGCTTAAGTCTTTTTATCCAGTTTTTAAGTAGACCGGGAGCAATGTATTTATTATTCAGAACGGGTTTCTCCATTTTTTTACTCGTTTTATGCAATTTTTGGTTCTCTTGATTCATTCCACTGCCTGCGGTTTTCAACTTCAATCAAAGCTTCTGCAATTACCTTGGCGTTTTGTTTGTTTGTGATATCTGTAGCAGCGATCATGTCGCCAGTTTGTTCATTTTGCTCTTGTCGCAGTTGCACGATTTCTTCGCGCAACTTCCTAATCTCATCAGTCGTTGATGATGGAACAATGGCTTCAGCACGGTGAACCATGGCAAGACCTGATTTTTGAATAAAGTCAGTTCCACGAGCAAATGATTGCAATCCGTTATCCCGGACAAATTTTTCAATGTCGGTTAGGGATATTCCGGACACGCTGGATAATCTTCGGGATGAAATTCCATTGGCGCGCGCGGCGTTGTATATCGCCATCGGATTGTTTCGATTGGCATTTACGAAATCGATAATCTGTTTATCAGTAACGCTGGCCCCACCGAGGGATTGGTTGAGTTTAGAAATGTCATAACCCGCAGCTGATAACTGACCGCTTGAAACTCCGAATTCAGCCGCTTTAGTTCCCACCTGCTGAGGTGTCAATCCAGGATTGGCAGCAAGATAATCTTTGATCGTTTGAGTCGATATTGATGGATTACCCGCACCCTTCAAACTTGTGGCAACCAACTCTTTAACCATATCGGCAGTGGTTTTGGTATTTTGGTTAATATCAACCAGATTGCCTACACTGTCGTCGAGCGCTTTCAATTGCTGCGTAGTGATATCCACTTGGGAAAGTGCAACGCCCTCAGCATTTTTGAGAACGCTCTGAACCAAATTAAAATCACTGACAAACGCAGCAGAAGATGCGTTGTAGGTTTGGCTGGCCTTCAAGAATTCTTGCGCAACATTGGGCAATTTGGCCAGCGCGTTTTGATCGCCGGTGGCTGCTTTCAACCGCACTTCGTTGAATTGTTGTCTCGCCTCATCCAGTTTTTGGCGTGGGGTTAAAGGCGATAACTCTCCGAGCAATAAACTTTGCCGGAAATCTCTCAATTGGCCGGCAAGATCCTTGAATTTAGAAATCGTGCCTTCAAGTTCTGAGCGCTCTTTTTGGTAGGTGGAAGTCAGTTCATTTCTGATATCCAGCAAAGAACGCTCGTTTTCGACCAAACTATTTGTGCTTTGATTGAGCTTGGTTCGTAGTTTGTCTACATTGTCGAATTTCTCGATGACGTCAAGCAAACCAATATACTGATCTTTAGTTACGCCACCAACGGCTCCTACACTTTGAACAAGCTTCGTGAATTCATCGCGCGTAATCGAAGCTGAAAACCCAAGCTTGTTCATCTGAATGGACAGATCTTCAAACATCACCTTGAACTTGGTTGAATCGTCTACAAAGTTATCGATGAAGAATCCGATTTTCTGGCCAGCCGCATCCACACCACCTAATTGATCAACAACTTCCGTGCGGAATGTAGCAGGAAGGCTAAGAATTGCATCACGCGCCTCTTTCAATGATCTACCCGTGGATAAGGCAGCAGTATTCAGCACATCGAACTCTGCACTCAATCGGGAGAGCGTTTGGATATTCGTCTCGCCTGATTTGGCTATTACATCAATTTGGGCCAGGACTCCCCCGGCGATTTCATTGCCCAGGTTATCCAGTAATTCTTGAATCGCTTCTTCGGTTAAGCGCTTGCCTTTTTCCGATCTCAGGTCAATTTCTTTGGAGAAATTGGTTACTGAATCTGTACTCAGCCCAAGATTGTCAGCGAATCCTTTGACAGAAGTGCCGAACCCTTTGAGCGTGTTATCAAATAGATCAAGGAATGCAGCTTCATTCGGTGATGCTTGCTCACGGTGCTTATTGCCGACAAACAGTCCGCCTTTTGCCCGGAAAACGTCGGTAACTCTACCGTCAAAACCTTCTCCGGATGCCTTGCCTATGAGTGCTTCCTGACGGAATTTAAGCGGCCCGTGTCCGAACAGTAAAGCACCCAGGCTTCCGATCACAGGAATAGAATCAATAATTTTGCTACCTGTTGATTTATTACCGGCAAGCATTCTGAATACCACATCGGCGATCGCTGCCACCGCAAGCGGTCCCGCAGCTGCGGCTACGGATGAACCCAGTCCAGCTGCGGCCCCCATTCCTGAACCGCCGATTGCGGTACCAGCGCCGCCGATAAATGCCGTCCCCGCACCACCGGCAGCGCTAAATACTCCGGCGCCGGTTCCAGCCAAACCAGCTCCAAATGCCCCCACCGATCCTGGCAGCATAGACAATCCCCGCCCAACCAAGGATGGAATACCAAACCCGCTGCGCAAACCTGACTTTAAGCTATTGCCCAGACTTGCTATGTTGAGGAAGTTTGCCGCGCTGTTGCCAGAGGATGATGCACCGCCGCCAAATCCTGAATTGAAGAGTGATGAGATACCCGATGATTGAAGAATCTTAAACGCCGCAAATTCAGCAATCATCCTGCGAACAGCATCCGCAACACCGCGCACCATCCCTTCAAGACCGTCATCAAAGGGATTGAACAGGAAATTGGCTAGTGAAGTTTGGATATTCCTCGCGCCCTGGATTGCAAACTGATCCAAGCTTCCGAATACATCCCGTCCGGTTTCTTTTACCTTGAATAATTCATCATTGGTTTTGGCCAATACCCGGTTGTAGGTTTCTTGCGACAATCCGGCTTGCCGTAAGCGATCGAGTTCTTGAGTTGTGGCCGCGAGTCTTTCTTGTGGGCTGGCAACAGATTCAGTAAGTGATTTAACCCTTTGCAGATCTTTTTCAAGCGCAAGAGCGGTTTCCTGTTTTTGAGAAAGTTGCGCATATGCATTCGCGCTTGCCATGATTTCCAATCGAAGTTTCTCGTTTGGAGCTTTGGACGCAGCATTAGCAGCGGCAAGCATTTTTCTCTGAATTGCATTTAAACCGATTTCTTTTGATTCAAGCTTCAGGGAATCAATAACCTTTTGAGCGCTGTCTACCTCTCGTTTAGCATCGTTTTGGCGCTGTAGAGATAATCTTTCCCGCTCTTTTGCCTCAGCCTTGAGTTGTTGCAAAACCTCTCTTGGCAATTCAGGTTTGGAAGTTGGCGTAACAATGCTCTTAATTTTTTCCGGTGCGATTAGCGTGGTATCTATTGGCGCCGGTTTCGGCAAAACTTCTTTATCAAGATAATCAACTAATCCACTTAATGCTTTGGGGCCGGTTGGCAAGAAATCCAGGAATGAATCGATAGCACCGCCGACAAATGGTAATTGTTTGGTTTTAGCAACCAGCCTACCCACTGCATCGGTGGATCTATCAACCACAGATACAAATTTAGTGACAAAATCAATGCCACTGGAAAATACGTCAATTAATCCAAGCCTGCCGATGGAAAGCTTCAAATCAAACAAGGAATTATCCATGCGATTGACTTGCGCATTCAATCCCTTGGCTGCTTCGCTTGACTGGGGCCCAAACGTTCTTTGCCATTCAGCAGCTAGTTTGGGCAACAAGTCAGCAGCAAGAAGCTCGCCTTTCTGCAACATGCTGCTTAATTCTTGTCCGGTAACGCCTAAAGCTCTGGATACGGTATTGAACGTACCCGGCACCCGTTCCGCTATTTGTAACAGTTCTTCAGTGGAGACCTTATTTTTTGAGATGATTTGCTGGACAGCGGTTAACACGCCGCCGGTATTGTCAGCGGATAATCCCAGAACCGTTGCAGCTTGCGCAACACCGATAAATATATCGCGGGTTGCCTGACCTTCTAATTGAGTACCTTTTGAAGCAGCGGTAAGTTTTGCGTATTGTTCTGCGGTAGATGAAAACTGTAAACCAAGCCTATCCGATTCTTCACGCAGGAATGCTATCTCTTTAGTTGCAGCCTGAACTGATCCGGTTCCGAGGATTAAAGAATTGGTGAACCTTTCATTTGCAATTGAGGCATCCAGAATTGCGCGACCGCCACCAATCACACCATGGAACGATACATAAGCCGCAGCAATGCCAATAATTTGAGTTTTGAGCGTACCAATAACATCGATATTACTTTTTGCAGCAGATCTGGCTTTATCGAATGCATCGATCTGCCTGATGCTGGCATTTACTGATTCCCTTTGACTTGCATTTAATTTGAGTTGTGCAGCATCGTAAGATAGTAATTGCGCCCGAGTGAAACCCAATGTTTCCGCTTGTCGCTTCAGGCTGGCTACAAAATTATCCCCTTGCAGACCCATCCCGCCCAGGCTATCGGCGGCTCTTTTGGCGCTATCTGCAATATCATCCAGAGTACGCTTGACGGTTTTTCCGCCGCGCTCATTGATGACGATATCGTAATTTTCGGTAGTCACTTTTTAGGTTCGCTTTAGTAGGGAAGCTTCAACGCCTGTTTCAGTTGCAATTCCATCCCTTATGGCCTGCTCAATGAATCCCGCAGCTGCTTGCGGAGAATGACCTTTATTAAGATCGTCGATATACGGGAGGTTGATATTGATGTGAATTTCTTGACCAAACTCTCTGCCTTGCAGTGCACTTTCAGCTTGCGCAATTGCGGCCTGAGCATTCGCTCCGGCTGTGCTTCCCTTTTTTCCTGCAAAGTATGGTGCTTGAATTTCTGAGGCGGATGATTCTCCGACAGTTACCACCACAGAGGATTTGGCGCGACCTGTATCGACCGGCATAGCTTTTACAATGAGAGCATCAATAGCAAGAGCGACACGAATGGTTTTTTTATTCTGATTAACCAAAATCGTGTCGCCGTGTTCCCTCAGTTTCTTTGATAAATCACCGAAGTCAGCCATTTACTTGCTTTTCCTTTTCGCTTCAGCCCATTCACGATAAGCCGAATCAAGCTCGTTAATGTGATATTCAATGTCATCACGTTGAGCTTGATCCGTAATTCCTATCCGATCGCAATATTCCATGATGGTCATCCATGAAATGCTGCCTATCCCCCCGAAACTTGCAGTGCGGCATGTATCAAGCCGGTGAAACGCAACTAAAAACAACTCAAGTCCGCGCAGTAAAACAGGTGCATTCTTTATTGCTTTAGGAAGCTCCCTACCCTCCCTTACGCACTGTTCAATAATTGTTTTTTCTGATTTGCCCTGCTTTAGCGTGTAAAGCAGGACATCTGCTAGTTTTTTGCGTCTGCTTCCCGGTCTGCGATCCGGAACAATTGCATTTTGTTGGTCTGAATCTGAAAATCAGTGAACAAGTCAGGCAAATCAGCGAACGCATTAATCACGTTTTCTTCGGTGTATGGCAGTATTGATCCGTCAGGACCTTCTATCCCTTGCTTCCATTTGCCTTTTTCATCCTGAACTTCCCAGTTCAGAACAACCGCTTTTGCGTAGAGTCGGCGATTAATTTCACGCTCTTTTTCCACCGGCAAAATTTCTTGTTCAATCAAACGTCGAACCGGTTTGGTGAGAAATTCATGAGTGCGCACGAATTTACTGTTTGAACTACCGGCGCGCGCTGCGGTTATGCGGAATGTGCCGTAGTCCAACGTAATACCTTTCTTTTCTAATTCCTTGTCAGTGCCGAATTGTTTGTACATGCTCATGATTATTTCTCCCGATAAGCAAAAACTACCAAAAACTACAATTAATAAATATGCCGCGATATGGGGGTTACACGCTAAGAACAGTATTAGTCCCATATCCAGCATGCTTGTTATACCTCTGCCACGTCCGGCAAGTAATCAAAGAACGTGATTGATGCCGTGTAATCCAGATCAGGCGAGATACTTGCCGCCGTTGCCGCATCCATGGTTAATGGCAATTTCACCGCCTCATCCAGCTGAATATTCGGGTTTCCACCGCCAAGCGATATCAGTGGAAGATCAATTGCAAAACCGGCATTGTCTTTCACCACAATTGCGTCGATCGTGATATCTTCGTTATTGCGGATTGAATTAATGGCTTCGATGTCGGTAAAGTAAGCTGTCACATCACCAGTAACCGCGAAGGTTCCGGCGGAGATATCAAATGCCCCCAGAACGCCTACAGCTTTGGCTGGTTTATGGTTGTTTGATATGGATAGATTTAAATCCGTAACGAATGAAAAGAATTTCGCTGCGGCCTCATCTGTATTAGAAACCTTTGCCATCTTGATGCGCTTCACATCCGAGCTGGTGTTATAAGCATCAGAATCTTCCAACGTTGGCCGGTTACCCGATTTCAATCCAACGGTGCTTGCTCTGGTTTCGGAATCGGTAGCAATGAAACTGATGTTGTTAGTAATCTTTGTGGCGGTACCGATGCTGATATCGAGTTTGTCTGCCAAACATCCTTTCATGTACAACGCCTGGATTTGTGAAGGCTGAGCGGTATCCGGAGCGCCTAGTGATAATTCAAGCTGGTATGTTTTACGAACGATATTCACACCGGTTTCATTTTGCAATTTGCGTCCAAAATAAATCCGAACAGTTTTGCTGGTACCCGCATCCGTGACCATGGTGCTGTCAGATTTATCCAGCTCTAAAAAATCTGGATCAATTAAGCGGATTCTCTTAAATCCGGAATTAACCGCATTCAATGGATTCTGAGCTTCTTCGTCGCCGCCAATATAAATCCATTCGCCAACTGTGAGTCCTAACGTTGACATATCGAAGGCAGCAGATACCAGCTTTGGCAATGATCCGCTGACGTCCACAGTAATGTCCCCGGATGCGAATTGATGACCGACCACAACCAGCTTACTATCCGCAGGCGGAGAAGCTTCAGTAGTCAATGTTTCTGCCACAGCAATGGATACATCAGGATCAACCGCCGTTACGCGATGCAATCCGCTGTTACTTGCATTTGTAAATTTGGAACCGAAAACAAGGGATCCGACCAGGAATCCGGTAGTGCTAGCAAGTTCGTAAGTATCGTCCCCTGCCTGCACGGTTACAGAAGGAATATCGGTTCTTTCGGCTTTGGTCCGGTAATTGGCATAAAACACGCCTTTTAACAACTCTTGGAAGTTAGTTTGGGTGAAATCCGAACCGAAGCTTGCGGACGCTTCCAGATCAGTTACAACACCTTTTTTACGCTGGCGCCCGTCAGTAATCGGGTTACGAACCAGAGTCGTGATTTTGGATCCAATATCACCATAATCGTTGGGTTCGGCTGGCACCCAGTTTGGCGTGACTGGCAACACATTGATGCTTTCTTCTTCAGCTATCCTAAGCCCCGTGATATTGCTATCGATCTTATTTACATTTGTTGCCATTTTTCAGCACCTCCACTTGATTAAATAACTTCGTCGTATTCAAACTGAACAAACACGCATATCAAGAACCAGTCCCCGTGATTTCCCATCTCTTTGAGCTGGATCGATCGGAACACAACTCCGTCAATGGTTTTCCCCAAGAAAGCAAGCTCTACACTCCTGGCCAATGTGTAGGCTTCCTCAGTACCGGATCCAATGCGCACATAGATTTCACAGTTAAACCGGCCTTTTCTTCCCCAAAGTTTTTTTCCATCAGCCCCCGCAAGACTTAATTGTTTCCCGGCTTCATGAACAATATTTACGAATGCCCAAGGATTCGTTTGTTTGATTGGTTCTACTTCAGGGGTCTTCCCTGGCCAGACAGCCGGATAGCTCGCATTGACTGACCAGGCAGCATTGAAAGCTCCGAATATCGCGTCAGCAGCTTGCTGTTGCGTGGTCATCAGCTCTCAACCCCGATGTAATAAAGCAGCGTTGTGTCAGCCGGTTTAAGCTTTTCAATAAAACTGATCTTCGATTCCTGATCGCCATCAATCACGACATGGTATTGATCGAAATCTTCCGGGGTATCCTCGCCCGGCTCGGCAATAAAAACGCTCTTGGTATTCTTGTAGAGTTCGATTGTTTCGCTGCGAATACCTAGACTACTGGCCGATGAAAGCGGAATATTCACAGCTGAAATGGTTGTGCGGATCGTATTCTCAGGATCGCGCGGATTGGTAGCGCTTCGCCAAGGTTTACCTTCGATCGCGCTATCCGGATCAAGGGTTGATAGCGTGATTTGTCGGCCTTTAGCTCGTATTCTTGCCTTGACCTTGGCTAATCTGGCAGCGTAATCCATCACACATAACAAGTGGCGCCGCCACTGCTTTTAACAAAAACAGACATTAACGAATCGGCTTTGGGGTATGGCCGTGCTAATAAATATCCGGCTTGGTATTTTTTGGTTTCCGTTAAAGGTCCGGTGCCTTCGGATTCTTCAATCAAGATTCTCCCGCTGCTATCAACAATAGGATTGGGCATCAGAATTTGAGATAATGAGATCAGAGCATATTCACAGGTAGCTATTCTTAGTTCTTTTGGTGTTCCGGAAAGCAGCCTACCCTCTTCGTCATAAATATTGATCCTGGGGAATAATAAAGCTTGTGTATCGGGAAATTGCAATCTCCCTTTCAGATTTCCGCGCCATCTGATCTCGATGTATTCCGTTCCGGCTCTCATGGCAGCTTCTTTCACCTCACCGCTGCCAGACCAAGCTGAGATTCCAAGGGCGGCAAAATGGGCATCAGCATTTTCAACGCTTTCGTATGAGTTAGCGTCTGCCATGCCGGTGCCATCTTCGACTATGAAAGCCATTGTGATTATTTAGCGGATGTTGTCCGAACAGAACGAGGATCCTGTTTTCGGCCAGAACCGCCCTTTTGATCGATCGGCGCACGGGTCTCAAGCGCCTTAATCAATTCATCCGGATCAAGTCCGCGTTCCAGCATTGCCTTCTTTTTCTCAGCTTTTTCTTCACGCTTGCGATTCTGGCGGGTGAGATAAAATTGAATTTCAGACATTGGATTTTTATCCACCAGACTGCTTTCCTCAATAATCAGCGCATCCAACGCTTTGGTTCTTTCAGAAACGATCGTTTTGATACGCTCTTGTGCCTGCAATGCTTCATCAAGTGCATCCTGAGCACGAGATTTACGAGCAGGAAGAGACATATCCAATTGCTTTGCTTTTTCTGCTTCATCTGCGAGACGTTTTGCTTCGGCATCTGCCTGGGCTGCTGCAGCGTCAGACTTGGATTTTTCTTCAACTGCTTTCGCATCCGCTTCTGCTTTAGCTTTTGCAGCTGCTTCATCCGCCAATCCCTTTGCTTCCGCTTCAAGTGCCGAGGATTGCTCGGCAGTTGCCGAACTCTTTGTATCTTCTTGAGTTAAGACTGGATCTTGATTACTTGTGGTTTTCGCCATGATTAGTCATCTCCCAGAACGGTATATAAGACTTCCATGTGGCCGTTCAGCAGCAAATCGACCTCACCGGAAATGGCCGCATCATCTATCAGAACGTTGGCATAGAACTGAAGATCATTGGCTGTATTGTCATGAATCACGCCATTGCTTGCTGTTGCGGATACCAGCCGGACAACTGGTGAAACTTTACTGGTTGCAGCCCCCAGGGAAGTGCTTGCCACAAGGTTAATTTCCGATCCCGATAAGGATCCATCTGCATCAGATCCAGTGCCGATCGAAATATCGCCATCGAATGTGGCTGTCAGATCGGCATCAGAGCTCGATAACTGCACATAACCAGCAGCGCCGTGAATAAGAACATTTCCTTCCGGCAATTTGAACAATGCAGCGCTACCGAAACCAGGTGCACCATCTTCAACCGTGATTTCAAGATCCTTGAATTCAAATTTTTGCCGTATGAAATTTTGCCGTTTGCCCCCGGCTAAAGGGCGACGCTCACTGCGTCTTACGCCTTTAGTCATGGGATTAAGCCTCGCGTGTGATTAATCGAGCGATGTGAACTTGCTTGCGTTCCGGCCATACTCTTGACCATGAACCGGCATTTGCCAGGTCGTTGCTGGCAGCAGTATTGCCTGGGCCACCCGATGGCGCGGTGCCAACATATGCGCAACCAGCCGGATGAATAATCCATTCCCAACGGTGGTGTAATGTTTCCATACCAGCACCGTTACCGGCTGCGGCAACGCGATCAGATTCAAGCGGAACCTTTGGCAAACCTTGCCCGAATCGGAAACTCCCGCGCCCGAATAACCAGGACTCGAAAACGCCCGAGCTTGCAGGCATGGAATCATCGACGATTACGACCATCCCGTTAAATACCGGAATGTTATAAACACCCTGGGAATCAGGGATCATATCGATGAGATTGTTCTTCTGCATGCGGCCATAAACAATGGAATGAACGCTAATGAGGCCAAGCTCATCCATGCTATCGCCCATGGTCAATTTGGCATCAATCACGGCTTCTGCGGATAAATTTGTAACACCATCACTATAAGACGAACCGCTAATGTCCACGGTCATGTCGTTTTGAGTGTGTGTATCTGTTCCGGTAGGACTCGCCGCGTTATCCGCCAACAATCCTTTAACAACAGCGATAAACGTGCCTTGCAACCGTCGATTTTTATAATCAGCCACACGATTAACAACTGAAAGCATTGGATCGGCACCAGCCAGATCACCCGCCAAATCCATCGATGACCATGATTTGTTTCGAGACAAGCGGACTTGTATTTCTTTCGATGTTGATACTTTTGAAGGAGTGGCTAACACTGCTTCGTTATCAGAAGAAACGTTGTCATCATCATCTGGAAGATCACGGAATGAGGGCTCGTTGAAGGTATTTCCACCACCCAACAATACTAAATCCAACTGAGCGTCAGGAACGAGGATTCCTGATTGAATCAGGCGTGATTTAACGGTGGTTTGTTGTTGAACGTACGGCAGGAATATTTCTGGTTTGACGAGATCGGCTACTTTTGTAATGGCCATTTCTGAATCTCCATAGCTTAAAGTTGTTAACTCGAAGCAGGCTCACTATGGAGACTGGCTTCACGAATAATGAATGCATCTCATGATGCGTGAAGCACTTCAGCCAGCTGAGTCATCTCATCACGATCAAACTCAACCAACCGATTCGCTGTAAATATTAATACTGTTTTTTTAATTTATCAATATATTTCATGTGTAATACGTTATTGATTAGTATTTAACATGATTTAAAGTTGATAATTGTTGACACAGAATTATCGTAAGTGTATGATTATTAATATAAGTTAATCATTTTTTAACTTAAAAGCCAAGAGTTACCGGCTTGACGGATTCAAGAATAATAGGAGAAAACAATGCTAACTAATGACGAAGCAAAAATGATCGCGGCAACAATTTTAAAACAACTCGGCGGCGGTCGCTTCCGCGCGATGACCGGAGCTAGAGAATTATTTGCGCACAATGAAGGATCAGGAGGTTGCTCTTTCAAGTTACCTCGAATCCCAGGAGTAAAGATCAATTACGTTAAAATCATTTTGAATGCCAATGATTTGTATGACGTAACTTTCGGCAGAATCTTCAAAGACGAATACAAAGTTATCAGCGAATTTAAGGATGTCTACAACGATCAGCTGATTGGTTTGTTTGAAGATGAAACAGGTCTGGCCACTTCACTGTAATCGAGGGATAGAGTGAGAAACGGAACGAGGGTACAAACAAAATTCGGTGCCGGAACGGTTGTCGGAAAAGAGCCAATTTTCAATTGGTATCGAATTATTGTGGATCTTGACCCAGAACATACTTGGTCAATCAAAAATGAAAAAGCAGCATTTTTAGTAAAAGATTTAAAGATTCTTTCGCAAACCGACCCGGCGGATCCGGGAAACTAATTAGGGAACAACTATGAAAACTTCAACAGCACAAGCATTGGCAGAATTAAACGCAACCGGCCAAGACTTTGAATGGTACCCGACAACCAACGAGATCATCGATACATTCTTTGACCATGCGTCAAACTTTGAATTAGAGAGCATCCTTGATGTTGGTTCCGGTGATGGGAAAGTTTTGAAGAGATTTAAAGATAAGCATCTATCGGCACCGAAGCTTGATTGGGAAACACGTCGACACATTGATTATTTTGCGATTGAGAAAGCTCGGCCACTGCTTGATAGTTTGCCGATCGATATCGGGATTTTGGGAACGGACTTTTGGGAGCAATCACTACTTGATAAATCGGTTGATTGTATTTTTAGCAATCCACCGTACAAGGAATTTATTGATTGGTCTGTAAAAGTCATTCGGGAAGCAAATTGTAGTTATATCTACCTTGTGTTGCCGCAACGCTGGAAAGAGCAAAAGCCAATTATCGCGGCTTTGGAATCTAGGAAAGCAGGTTATAAAGTCTTGGGTGAGTTTGATTTCTTGAATTCAGAAGATCGTCAAGCGAGGGCGAGAGTTGACCTGGTTTATATTTGGTTATGTCACGTTGATTACAGCGAGAAGCGCTCGAAATATGCTCATGGCAGAACGCAAAATCTGATTGATCCATTTGATTTATGGGTAAAAGAGTTTTTCGGTCTGGAAGAAAATAACAGGAAACTCGACATTTCTGAATGCGCTCAAAAAAAAGAAGACGATGAAACTCGGAAGGCAAATATAGAAAACTCGCTTGTTCCGGGCAATGGAATGATTGAGGTATTGGATGAGCTTTACCGCGAAGAGTTAAACGGCCTGATTGAAAACTACAAGAAGGTTTGTTCGTTGGATGAAGCTCTATTCAAAGAGCTGGATATCTCAGTAAAATCCATAATCTCATCGATAAAAGTGAGGGTCAGCGGTCTTAAAAATTCGTACTGGAATGAGCTATTCAGCAATTACTCGCCGCTTACTGGAAGACTCACGGCAGCTAGTCGAAAGAACTTTATCGAAAGTATTAGACGCAAGACAAACATCGACTTTACCGCGTCCAATGCCTACGCGATAACAGTATGGGCAATCAAGAATGCTGACGGATATCTGGATAAGCAAATGATCGATACTTTCAAAAGAATGGTCGATTCTGCAAGCATCATTAACTATAAATCGAATGAAAAAGTATTCAAAAAAAATTCGTATATGTATTTCCGGGAAGATTACGATAAGCACACGCATTTCAAACTGGATTATCGATTAGTGATATCTCGCACCGGCGGAGGATTGAATCATGATAGGTGGGCGTCTCGCGGCGGATTAACCGAAGAGTCAGCAAATTTTATCGATGACTTGATTGTGATTGCTAAAAATCTTGGCTTCAATTCTGATGATTGCGTAAGAAATCATAATTTCACAGCAGGTCAAAAGGAAGAATTTTACTGCACCACCAAAGCGGGTAAGCACCTAAAATTAATGGAATTACGGGTTTACATGAACGGTAATATGCATGTCAAATTTAACCAGTCTTTCATGCTGGCATTCAATGTGGAAGTTGGTAGATTGCGCGGATGGATTCATAACGCGCAGCATGCAGCTGCTGAAATGGATGTTCCGGTTGAGGAAGTAAAAGAATATCTTAATTCGTCATATTCCCTGGCAAATGATAGTCAGGTTGCCGGTCTTTTAATGCTCGCACATTAGAATATTTATGTTTATTTTCAGTTACTTATATTGACCTTTAGGTAAAAAAGTGTAGAATATCAATAAGTTGAAAAACTAAATAACAAAAGCCAAATCAGGTGGCACCCTGAAATGGCTTTCTAATCAAACTCAATACGAGGGGTATTAAGAATGACTACAATCAATATACAGTTCTCCACACTACTTAGCAACGCAGTAAACCAGCCCGGCATCATCAGCGAAGCATATTCGGCCTTTCATAATTACAGCCTGGGCAATGTAATGGCGGCTGCGTTCCAATGCGCTGCCAGAGGAATTAAACTCGGACCGATCGCAAGTTACAAAGCATGGACAGAAAAAGGCCGGCAGGTCAAAAAGGGTGAGAAAGCAATCGCTCTGTGCATGCCCATCACCATGAAAAGCGAGAAGGAAAACAAATCAACCGGCGAAACTGAAGAGCATGTTTTTTCCCGGTTTGTTTGGAAAAATAACTGGTTCGTGCTTTGGCAAACTGAGGGCGAGGATTTTGCGAATGAGATTCCGGTACCATCCTGGGACAGAGAATTGGCATTGAATGCGCTGGGAATAACTGAGGGAACATTCGATCACTACAATGGAAATTGTCAGGGATATGCGTCCGGCGCATCGATCGCAATCAATCCCCTTGCTCAATATCCACACAAAACCCGCTTCCACGAATTAGCGCATGTTGTCTTAGGCCATACCCTAGAACACACCATGACTGACCACGATACAACGCCTCAAGACATACGTGAGGTTGAAGCAGAATCGGTAGCGTACATTTTGTGCAGTTTGTTGAGTTTACCCGGATTAGACGAATCTCGGGGTTATATCCAACACTGGCTAAGAAGCTGTGAAATTCAGGAAAAGTCAGCTCAGAAGATTTTCAGCGCAGCTGACAAGATCATGAAAGCCGGGCAAGTCAAGCCACAATAACTAAACAAAAGCCCCGCAAGGGGCGAACCAAATAGGAGAAGCAACCATGAAAATTAAATTCTTAGCAGATCCCGGTCACGGCTGGGCGAAGGTAAAAAGATCGCTCTTAATTGAGCTAGGTATCGAGAAAGAAATCTCGGCCTTTTCATACCAACTCGGCGAATGGGTTTACCTGGAAGAAGATTGCGACTTATCTTTATTCCTTAAAACGATCAATGAAAAGGGTGTGAAGGTTGAATTTTCCGATCATTTCGCCAAAACACAATCAAAAGTACGCAGTTATCAATCATTCCGATCCAACACAGCCCAACAGGTGAAACCATGAAATATTATCTACTATCAATATTAACCAGGTGCGGTGAGTTTGAATTTTACAAAGATGTATCGATTAAAGTCGAGCCAGACGATGATGTTAGTAAAGCGGCGAGAAAAGTTGTATGTGATTGGTATGATGATGGTGATCCAGGTGGACGTGACGGACCAGACGCCGATGGGGTGTATTGGTATGATAATGGAAATGATGTCCGTTGCGACAGGATAACGGAAATATCAAAATCCGAGTACGAAATATTTCAAAAATATTCTATTTAACTTGTTGTTTTTATTGTTTTTTTTGCAATACTCTGTATAATGAACATATCAACAAATTAAACAGAAAAAGGAAATGAAGATGAAAAACGCAAAATTAAATAGAAACTACTTTGATCACCAGGTTGGAGAAATAATTGAAGTTTTTGAATTCAGAGGAAACGGAAGATACTACGTAAAGTTTGCAAATGGCGAAACAGACGTGATCGGAAAATCTAGTTTCACATTAGTTTAATAATTACCGGCCAGGAGGATCCTGGCAGCTAACAGGAGAAAACGATGGAAAAAAAATTGTCACCACACGCAGCAGCAGCCCAAGCAATCCGCTCAGAGCTCAAAAAATTAGGCGTCAAAGCCAAAGTAACCAGCGAAAGATTCTCAATGGGTAACGCAGTAACCGTATATCTGGAAGATATCAATCCGGCTATGATGGAAGCAATAAAAGAAATCACCAGCAAATACCAGTTTGGGACATTCAGGGCAATGGAAGATTATTACGATATGAACAATGTAATACATGATATTCCGCAAGTTAAATACGTGCATGTGAGCAATCGTCCATCGGCGGCCATGAAGGATAAGATTTCCCAGGCATTAATGGCTACGAAATATCCTGGATTTGATACAGCTCAACCTTGGGAAGTCAGCGAATTAGTTCACAACTATTTTCGCAATGAACAATTCTGGAAAGAACACCTAGCCGCTTAAAATTATCCTCACCACAAACCAAAGGGGCGTAAGCCCCTTTTATTACAAGGAATAATGAAATGGATGAAAAGGAAGATCCTCAGCCACGGCAGGAAGAGAGAAAGTCTTACCTCCATGTCGAGTGCAAACCAGCTGAGAAAGGTCGGTATATCCAGGCAGCGAAACGAAAAAATATGAAGATGAATGCCTGGATTCTTGAAACATTAAATGCTGAAATTGATAAGAATAAACAGTAGTTTATATTGACTATATAACTATATTGTTATATGATATACTTACTATGAACGGAAAACAAATCATCAAGAAATTGCAGGCTGAAGGATGGAAGCTTAGTCACATCAATGGCAGTCATCATATGATGGCGAAAGGTGGGTACATAGTACCAGTACCGGTTCACGGCACTAAGGACGTTCCCATAGGGACATTATTATCAATCCAAAGATTATCGGGGGTTAAATTAAAATGAATACACTTTATCCGGCAATATTTGAACCTCAAGAACCATCGGGATTTCATGTGCAGTTTGTGGATATGGAAAACGTATTCACTTGTGGCGAAACAATCGAAGAATGCTTATTTAACGCTGCGGAAGTTTTAACGGGAATGATGGAATGTTTTCTTGAAAATGGAACGGATATTCCACGCCCTTCCGAAAACGTTGAAGGGGCATATTACATCGCTCCGGAAGTAAAAGTTCAGTCTGCCCTTTTGGTTCGATGGGCAAGAGGTGATAGGTCATTAGCTGATATCGCCCGTGCTATCGATTCATCCTGGCCGGTTGCTCAGCGCCTGGAAGATCCGCATCACTGGCCCACTTTAAAGCAGCTTGATAAAGCCGCAGCTGCATTAGGTAAAAAGCTGGTTTTGTCTTTGGAGTAAGTGATTTGAGAAATTGGTAGATTTGCTCAAAGAATTTGAAAGACAGGACAAAAAATGAAAGAAGTATCCGAAAGAATGAATTTGAAATTCGGTGAAGTAGCAGGCGCGTATGTTATTTACAGCGTAAGAAACATAAATGAGGGTATGAGGGTTTCGTTTTACAACTTAACTCAAATTTACTCAAAATTTAACCTTTATGAAGAAGGCAGCACAGATTATCGCAAAGCAGCACAAATTCTGCATGATTTTTGTTTAACCGCTAATGAGGATACAGGTTACACTGTTTCAGTTTGGTTTGATAAATAGGTGAACGAAGTTTGAAGTGCAATTTTGATGGCAAAGAAATATATTTCAATACTGACTTTCATCCCAATCTAAAATGATGTAATTCCACCAAATTAAAAAGGGCGCACTAAGCGCCCAATTTGCTACTTGAATTCAAAAGTTCTGATAGTGCCGCCGGTACATGAATCACGTTTCATTGCCAATTCAATCGACTCCTTTGCACTAGCACCCATGTCCATTGCAGCTAATGCAAATCGCATGCCGGAACCAACAGCATAGTGATAATTGAGTCTAGGGATGTCCTTGTACATACGAGAATGTCCATCGATCTCTTCTATACCGATGATGAGGAGCTTACCTTCAAGAATTGCTATCGCGTGGATATCTATGTACCGCATTACTGAGCTTCCAGACTGCGCGCAATGAATAAATTCGTCAGCCTGGCCTATATCCCCAGATATGAAAAAATGATCATTGCCTACATGAAAGTGCTTATCGATATTATCATCGATAATTAAATCACCTGCTCTAACACGGCTATCGTACGCAATGATCCCGTCCTTATACGCTATCGTTGTCATGCAGCTTTAGGTTGTGGTTTAGGACCGCCGACTGTCGTACCCGCAGACCGCGCCATTTGATCAGCACGTTTTGGATCTTGTGAGTGAACCTCTGCCTGTTTGGTCAAGTTCCACCCGGTAGCACTCCATGGGTTTTCGCCACCTAAGTTCCCTACACCCTCAGAACCAAATGAATTACCCGATTGACTACCTGGCCACCAGTAACGTTTTTTCTGTTGCATCTCGGTCAACCACACGGTTGGATCTAGGCCAGGAGTAACGCCAACCTGATCCTTTGTTACCACCCGGCCATCCTCGGTAAGGTCCATCATGGCATCGGCATACATCAAAACATCGTCATAAGCTTCAGGCATCATTTTAGACGCGATTGCGGCTTCCCGAACCTTGTCATGTATTGTTCTGCGTTTTTCTCGGGCAGAGAAATCATTCACCTGAGTTTGTGCGGCTTCGAGCTGAGTTTTTAACTGGTCCCGTTCTCTTTCTACCGGGGCAAGCTTCGTGCGTAATCGCCCTTCCACCATTTCATTGATTCTGGTTTCATCGATCTTTCCGGATGCTGCCGCTTCCAGCTCTGATACTCGATCGAGCTGGGATAGAATGTCAACCGGATCCTTATCACCCAGCACAGCATATTTGTCTTTCGTGGCTTTATGATCCTTGCGCTCCTTCGCCAATGACGTGGTTAAGACGTCAAGATCAGTCTGTGTTTTCATACCCTCCACTCCAGTCAGCAGATACGATCCGTCTGATTGCTGGGTGTACAGTGAATGAAAATGCTCTTCAAGTCCTTCAAGATTTGGTATTTTGATTTTCAGTGCCATTTGCGTCGTCTCCTAGTTTAAAAATTTACTAACATCCAATCCCGCACGCTCAAAAGCTACCGCGTCCCGCTGCGCGATTTCTTTAAGCGTGAGAGTTGTTCCGTCTGCATCGATAAATCTGTCAAGGGTCAAATTTCCTTTGCTGAATAATTCGGCTCTTGTTTTCCCCAAGGTATCCAATTGGAAAACCGCTGACTGCGTTTTAAGCCAGTCGTTGTAATTCAATTTGGCCGGTACCGGGCCCACCAATTCACGGATTCTTTTCCTCGCCCATTCGTCATAATCGCCCTTGGTACCATAAGGCAGATCATCACGTTTTTTGATTGACCCCAGATCATTCTTCTCGGCATATTCCTTGACCAGCAATCTTTCAGTAACCGGCTTGGCTGGCCGCACACCGATATCCTGGTTGATATACATCACACGAGCTGACCGGCAACCGATGTGAATTGGAGGATATGGTCCCTCCCCCGGCTTGAAGGTTTGGCTATCCAAACCTTTGCATTGCATCGTGGTTCTGCCATCGAGCATGGCTACATATTCTTCGAGCTCAATAATCTCGGCATTCATCAAACCAACTTCACGCCGAGCATTACCGTTGATGTGCTGAATAGCCGTGCGCACCATCATGTTCACTGAATCGCGGGTGTGTTGCGTTATGCCGTCCGTTCCTTTGGCTTTAACCGTTCCGAATACCTGCCTGCCTACTTCTTTGGCATCTTTGCCCTGAACGATGCCTTGATTGATCATTTTATTTATCCGCGCGATATCTTTTTCTTCATAATCCTTAACCCAATCCTTCAGCAGCTTGCCCTCGAATGGCCTGGCAGTGACAATAGATTTCAACGTTTCCGGGCTCGGTACAACTGTATCGATAATGACCGGCGATACGCTCGTGATTAAAAGCGTATAAAACTTTGATTCCTGTTCCACAAATGAAAGCGCTTCCTCAGAGAGCAATGTGCCGGCTGAACTCCAGGCATCAGATCTGATTTCCTTGATAACTTCCTGCAGCCTGGTCAATCGCTCCCAATCTGAACTTGTTACCACTCGTGAAGAGTCCCCGTACTTGTTGAGTAATTTTCCGGCGATTTCGTCCTCAGTCTGATCAAGCAATTCGTTGATCTTGTTTCTGATGCCAGCCGCATAACGCAGAACGTAGGTTTGATGGCGCAGCGCCGCATCGTACATTTGCTGATTAGCGGTCTCCATCGGTTCCCGTTCTCATTGGCACATCATCTTCCCCAGCAATTGCGGTAATCTCTTCATCAATGGTTTTATCCGTCAATCCACCCTCTCTCATTCGCTCATGAATGGTTTCTTGTGAAATTGGCGCCCCCATAGTTTTCGCTGTCATCATGTCGATGACATCTTTGGCAGTAATGGATACGTCCCCGAATTCAGTAAACGGTGTTACGATTACTTCATCCGGATTCAGGCTCATCCACTCAGCCATCATTTTGAGGATGGTTTCCAATGCTGCGCATGATGTTTTGGCAATCTGGGTAATGCTGGCCGTTTGGGAATTCTTACGAGTTATCAATGCCTCGCCACTTTCAGATGATTTCTTATCCAACAACTTGAGCGCTTTTTCCTCGGCCCTTTTGTAGTCGTTTTCCAGCGCTAACCTTTCTTCTGTCAACCCCTGGGAATTCACGCCGATGAATTTGGCATCGCCGCCTATACTGACATCCAGCACCGCACCGGCTCCCGTTCTGACGGTTTCGTTCTCGTTTTCAATCGTTCTCATATGACCGATACGAACCAGGGTATCTTGCGATTGCATGTATAAGTGATAGCGATAATTGGCTTCTGATCGATAGATCCCCAAAACCTCATTAACCAGGCCTATAAATGGCGGAAGATCGGGTTTAGTCAATGAATCTTTGGTGTTGATAAAAACGAAAGGGATTTTTTCCAGTGACTTTCCGATCAACTGGACTGGTTTTAATTGTGCGGAATCAAATGTGTCTTCAAATACTCCGGTTTGATAAACAGATTTGCCCGATTCATTACCGGACAATATGCATACCCGAAACATTTCCTTGGTAGTCCACTGAAGTTCTGAATCAAGTATGGTTTGGGGCTCATATAACACAACCATTTTAAGATTGGCCACCGTTCCGGATTCCAGAATCCCCTCATCCCAATTAGTCACAGACTCAGCGTTGAATAAGGAAATGTAAGGCAAATCCGTGTTTTCATCGACGTCAAGCAATAACCCCAGACGTCCGGGGATAAGTTGCTCTTCATTGATTCTGCGCAAAAGTCCGTAAACGGTTTCACCCTGCCGTGTAATTTTCTGCAGTATGGGCTCCATCTTAGTTGGTACCTGGATAACAGGATCTTCCCCATGCATAACTCCAAGCGTATTTTCTACAGCCTGATTAAAAAGGTCAGGGAATCTCGCACCCTCGATATACTTTTCATAAGAAGCTCGGCCTTTGTCGCCTTTTCCCATCCCATCCAGAACCTGTGCAACGGTAGGCTTTAGATAAGTAGTCTCTTTGCGCTTGACAACTCGCTCACCCAAATAAAAATCCCGTGCCATCAAAATGTCGGGTAGAGAATTGTCGTAATCCGGATGTGTGTTTTTTACGCTCATGATTTTAGGTCCCGTGTGTGGTTGCTTGTCTGATGATGTGAAGCACTGGCATTTCGTAGGCGATTGGATATCCAAATGCATCATTTCCGTGATCGAATCCGCCTTTCTTGTCCGGCTCGCCGTTATCGTCATATGCCTGTTTCTCAAGACAACTGGCAGTATCTGGGCATTCTTTCGCATTTACCCATACCTTTTGTTTTGAGAAAGCGACATTGACCGCATTCACCCGATCTTTAACGAACGGATTTGAAGCGTGTGCGCGAACCTCAAACCCTGCAGCAAGCAATAATTTGATATCGCTGGTTGCTGCTCCGGTGGTATTGCGGCTTGCCCCAGAAGCATCAGGATAGATGATGTGCCTGAAGTTAGAAGCTTTTGGCCACTTCTCGGCAATCACTCGAATCATTGCAGGCGTGTCGAAGATATCCTTTAATTCTGCGACGCAATGAAAGCCGTTTGGACGCTGAACCAATATCCGCGCAGCCATTTTCTGCACGTTGAAATCCATGCCGATGAATAGGACTTCACCTTTTGGATTAATGGTCTCGTTGGAATTGTTCGTAACGCGGTTGTAATTGCGATAGACGGTGCCGGATTTAAGGTTAACAAACTGACCATTCACATAAGCCAGAGCAAGTTCCGGCGTGTACGATTCAATCATTGACGGTATGTAATCGTCAGGCAGATTGATTTCGTTTTCGTAGGTGCTGGCTTGAATTAAACCGTAATTGTTTGATAGTTCAGGTTTTGCAATAACATCCTCGACAAAAAGTTTATGAGTTGCCAAAAAGCCTTCCGGTGTTGTGGTAACGTCGATGCCATTCCTCAATCCTTTAATCTTGAAACGCATCCGGGCAATAACACGCTTCCATACCAACAAAGCTTTCATCAAGGGCAAGGTATCAAACTCATCTATCAAAGCATGGCCGATCTTAAAACCAATTATTTTTCCGGGGTCATCCATTGAACGGCATATTGAAGTCCCGTAATACCAGCGGCCAAT
The DNA here is from genome assembly GCF_001455205.1 of Nitrosomonas ureae. NCBI lineage: Bacteria > Pseudomonadati > Pseudomonadota > Betaproteobacteria > Nitrosomonadales > Nitrosomonadaceae > Nitrosomonas > Nitrosomonas ureae. The sequence continues at coordinate 2,619,027 of NZ_CP013341.1, read as the reverse complement.
AAAGAAATGAACTTCTTTATTCGATTGGTTTATCTGTACACGGAAACCAAAATTGTAAGCAACCTCTTCAATCGTAGGATAGAAAATATCCCTGATCATTGGGTAACTTGGAGCAAAGTACCCAGCATTAATCTGTGGGTGTTCCCTGAAATGTGAGCACATTGCCATCCCACCCACGTATGTCTTGCCGCTTCCATACCCGGCGACAAAAGCCCGGAATTTGTGCGGCATGCGCAGAAATTGGCTTTGAGGTCTATTAGCCTTAAGATCAAGCTTTTCTTCAAGTGTCGCTAGGTTTGCGCCCATCGTATTCCTTAATCACAACTTTTGCAGCCGGCGGTTTTTCATCCGGCAAATCGGAACTTTTATCAGACCATCCGCCTTGAGTTTTAAGAAAAAAAATTTGCGCCGTGATATCTCCGTTTCTGGCTTTTGTAACGAGAGAATTTGCGACAGAAATAATCGCCTGCGATTTTCCTTTTTTATAGCGGCTCATCGCAATGGGCTGACGATCTAAAATGCGTTTAAATGTTGCTGGAGCGATCATAAAAAAATCCGCTATTTGCGGTATTGTTAAAAAGGATGCCAACGCTTCAAGTTGCTCAATTTGCTTATCATCTAAAACCTTCGGCGGCTTGGGATTGAATGCCTTGGCCATTTTCTTCTATTGTTCATTTGTTTCAACAGCAGCCGATTCTTTCTCGATTTCCTCTAACCTTTCCATAGTGAGTTGCGCCATCGTGCGAAGTGCAACCGCAGAATTGTGAATATTCATTACTTTTTTTGTTTGTGTGACAGCCTCAAAGAATTGATCAAAATCATCTATTTTTCCGCACAAATTGACAGATTCTTGTTTTTTTCCGATGTTTTTTACCAGTTCCATAAACACATCCATTTCTTCAGGCAGAAAGAGCAAGTTCAACTGTTGATATTTTGGTGCACCCACTGAGAGTGTGCTGATATCCAATTCTTCAACTTTAAAAATGTCATCTGTTAGTCCGGAATATTCTTTGAGAAACGAATCCAGACTGTCGTAATATTCCTGCAGCAAGCTAAGATTATCTTGACCAGCAATGGCGTTGTGGCTCAGTGCGATCGCTTTTTTCTCGGATTCAGTCAGCAGGCTAATAATTTCGATTACATCCGCCTCAATTATTCCGGCGGCAATAGCAGCCTGTACGCGATGATTCCCCGATAAAACTTCATTTTGGTAAATCAGGGGCGCACTGGTCAGCACCCCATCATTCTCAAGATTTTTCACCAGGCGCTTGAATTGCGCAGGCGTCATATAGCGAGGATTGCCATCAAGGAGCTTCAGTTTAGTTAAATCGGTTTTGTATGTTTTTGTCTGGATCATTTGTTGTATTTGTTGAACCATTCGATGTAAATCTGTTGAGGGGATTGGTTTCTTACTGGTGAGTGATAATTAAGAAAACCTTCTTTGCGCGAGTAAAGATTCCAGATTCCGCGATATTTCATTGATACTGGTTTTTCAGTGAAAACCGTAGTGCAAAGCTGTTTAAACTTGAGTAATGTCCTACGCTCTATCTCTGAAACAATATCTTTTGATGTGGCGATCATCGCTATGAGTTTGGATAAGCGATTGTTACGCGATACTGAAAAGTCCGAAAGAACATACAGACTTTCAATGTCTCCGTATTTTGATAATGAAAGGATTATTCCACCGGCCAGCTTGCCATCGATAAACACGCAATAATTGAACATTCCGGATACATGAGATATTCGTTTTGCAAGATATACGTTTTTCAAGAATGTCATTTGCGCCGAGTCCATTCGCGTGACATTTACTATGCTTTTTGCCGTGGCCGTGGCAGGGTCAAACTCTTGATATTTGAATTGCCTGCTGGTTTGAGATTTGCGTCTGAATGATGAACGCTCAATATTATTGACGTAAAGATATATTGGTTTATTGGTGTTGCTGAGAAATTTTCCGCCGCATTTTAGGTTTTCCATTTCCTGATCACCATAAACGCAGAAACTTATGTCCCTGTCCATTAATTCGAGCAGAAATCGGTCAAGTGTTTTGGGGTCAAATATCGCGTACTCCGGTGGTACCCAGGAAATATTCTCGCTCACGAATTTAAATATTCGCTCGTATCCGCCTTTATAGGTTGGAGGAAAGGCAATGACGATATCTGTTTCGGGCCGCGCTTTTTTCGCCTGCTCTATAAAATCACCAGGCGTAAAACTGGCTATGGGCAATTTATCGAGAAGTCTTTGAATCGATTCCTTAGCCTTCTGATGGAAGATTCCAAAGTTTTGAATAATGTGCTTTTGATGGATCTGGTTATATTCGTTCTTGGATGAGAATTTGGCGATCTGCATTGATGCAGCGATTGATGCTACACGATCAATGAACCCGCACCCATTACGGCTAGTTAAATACTCTTCAACGAATGCAAGCTTGTTAATAAACTCGAATTTCACTGTCTCGTTCACTGCCAGCTGGCCTATAGATACTGAAAGAATGTTCACGTCATTGGAATGCACCTTGAGCTTTTCATAGGTGCTGGAAATGCTTGAATCCACCCTGAAAGAACCCGAGCAAAGCACCCAGGCATTGTTATAGTTTTCAAAGTCAACTATATGGTGCATCTGCAACATAACATCTTTCGGAACGGAGCCAATAAACATGAATATATGTGTTAATTCAAGGAGTTATATAATATAATAAACCTTCGTAGTTAATTTAAACCACAAAGGAGAAAGTAATGAAAACATCAAGCTTGAGAACATATAAAGGACCAGGAAGAATTGTTATATCTAGATCTACCCGTGGCATTTCCCCAGCCGGATATCGTGTATTTAAAACATTGGCACCCGGCGATTACTTCAGAACAGCAACCAAAGAGGAATACACAAAGCTTTTTACCGCGCAGTTGGATGCACTTGATCCGGTTGAAATATGGGAAAAACTGCATGACTTGGCTGGAGGCGTTGAACCGGTATTGCTGTGCTATGAAGTTCCACCATTTACTGAAGAGAATTGGTGTCATCGTCGGATGGTTGCTGATTGGTTTCAGAAAGAACTTGGCCATAATGTTGACGAACTTTGAAACGATCATAACAACAAGCCATTGAGGAAATATTGGAGCGCGAGGATTGGATTTGAACCATCCAGAAACAAGGGGTACTTGTTTGCCTGCCATTTCTCGCGCGTTTTTATTATTATATGAATTATTTATAGAAATGCAATAATATATGAGGAATACTAATAATTGATTTGGGCAAATTTTTTTAGCGCAAACCATCACGCTACCTCCAAATCCAATTCCCGCACGATCACAACAACACCAGGTATTTCGGCATAACGCTTGCACTTCGATACTTTCACAACTAACGAATCATCATGCCAAACCACACCGTTCATCCCGTCTTTAACCGATTTTTCAAGGTTGTCCAAGTCTGGTTTCTTGGTGGCCGCTATCAAACCATCCACGGCCTTTTTCTTTCTCGTAGCAGACCATGAGGCAGGTATTGGTAGCCTCACATCTAATTCAAGATATATAGGCTTTAACATCAAGTTTTTTCCTGCCATTGCTATGCTTGCTGCATAGGCAACTAAGCTCTCATAATTTACCGTTTTCTTTGGCGTGTAGATTGTTATGTGATCGCCTCTTTTCGCAGCTTTTGGTCTACCTTTGGCTACTGGTTGTCCTGGAATGACAAATTGCAGTTCAGTTTTAATTTTCACACTCAGCCCTCAAATGAAGACAAGGAGCATATACCTCAATCCTGGACCTTAATGGCTCACCTGGTAATAGAGGGAGAATCTCGACTGCCGTCACATTTTCTAATTTCTCACCATTGCAATAAACTTGTGTGTTCCATGCATAACCATCAGAAACAATCAGTAAATTTTCTTTCTGACAAATCATTTCACGCTTGCTTTTTATTTCTTCGATGCTCTCACGAATCCTCATCCTCGCCAGTTCCAACAAGCGTCCATAATCAGTTCCGTTGATTATCAATTTCAAACTCCCTGTATGAAATGATTTAAAAAATATTTTTCATTATTCGTCATATTTATTGTGCATACCTGAAATATGCATCTAGTTTTTATGCCTACTAGTTTCGGTATGCACACTCCCATCATCTACCCACCCATATCAAAGACGTGATAAACCAATCCATGCGCTTGCAAAGTTGATACATGCTTTCCTATGGACATTGGCAATTCCTCACCGGTTAGATAAATACGTAATTTCCTCATGTATTTATCGTTTGATGTATCAACAAGAAACCATGCGCAAATTAATCCTTCCTGTATCTGCACATCAAGAATCTCAGCACCACTAGGGATCATCTCGTTCAACTCGTTGCGAGTAAATTCATATTTCCATATTTTCTTCATCTGCTCTTATCATCCAAAGTTATTAATAGAGTTTTGGAAATCTCTCTACATCAATCGTCAAATTAATGTGCATATGGTGATCTTGACCATAGGGAGCCCAAAAACCCTAAGCTGTATGCACACCCATCATTTACCCAAAGCCTCCATACCATCCATAAATTTGGTGTTGAATGAAATAGGCTTTAAATTCTTCGGCAAATAAAGCGGATGCGCCGGATGGCCTCCCTTTGTCAATCTCAAGCACATCAATTTATCACCTAATATCAGCTTCACTTTTTCCGCACGTCTATGATGTACGCCGTGCGTTCCCCATGCCGCTATAATCACGCCGGCATTCTTGGCTACATCGATGAGCATTTCATCGTTCTCCGGTCCTACTGGATCATCGACGGCTTTCATGACTTGCGGATCAGTTGCCCGGTACCCAAAAATATTGGTCATGCACAATGCAGAAAAACCCCATTCCTTCGAGAAATTAATGCACCGTCTCACCGTTGGATCGTCTTGCAATTCGTCAGCCGTTGAGGGATTCAAACCGATAAACATTGCATACCCGGCACCCCCTATCCAGTTACGCCATAAGGTGTATCGGTAGGTGCGACATGGTGAGAATATGCAGCCGGTTTTAACTGTGGTCATTAATTAAGATCCAAATTCAGTTGTTAAAAATTATTTAATAACTCAACTGACAAGTAATATTTGTCAGTTCAATTCGATGTTGGTGGCCGGTACTGATCTTCCGGCATAACAGATCCCAAGTTACCGTCGCGACCGGCTACTATCTGCTTAAGGTCTTGCGCATCAGCCTGCGCATTCACCAACAAGGAAAGAGGCCGTGTTAAGCAAGCCGGATTTAGACACCTTCTGACTCGGCACCGGCACACGCGAACACCACATTCGCCCTTGTCTCTTCCGCCGACTGGTTAGGTCGATCCGTATTGGTCAGCTATCGCTCACCGCCCCTTTCCTTGTTTGCCCTCGTCTTTCCGAGGCGTCATGTTGGTGTTGCGCAGACCCAGTCACACCTAGACCATCACCAACAAGTCATGAATACTCTAAGTTGCTTGTGATTTAATCTAATAGATAAATCCTTAAAATATTCATGCTTCTTGGCCCTGGTTTTAGGTACCAGGAAACCGTAATTCACTTCTTAACCTTCTTGCTTTCCCGCGCCATAAGTTCAGCGTTAATCCCATCAGCCAACCCATCGCCAAACTTTTCACGCCATGATTCAATACACTTAAGCTTATATTCATCAGTGACGCATCTTTCGATGAAGTCAGCGCCTTGCTGCACTGTTGGCGCAAGGCCATCACGCAAACAATCTTTCTTGCTGCGCATACTTCGATACCCTTTCACATGCCGTTTTAAAGTAATCCGGATCAAGCTCGCAGCAAGTTATTCCAAATCCCATATTATTTGCTGCGATCACGGATGACATTGAGCCACCGTGAGTGTCGAGAATTTTTTGCCCTGGCTTGGCATAGTTAGTAAGCAACCATTCATAAAGCGGTACCGGTTTCTGTGTCGGATGAATCCGTTTATCGTTTTTACGAACATCGCCACCAAATGAACCTTGATGCATACCATTCCACATATACTTAAATATCCGGACAGCACCATGAAAGGATGAATAAGCGAGCTCAGCATCTGCAAAGCTCGATTTGCCGTTATCCTTATCCCAAACAATCCAGCCTGCCGAACTTGAATCAAATAATCCTGCAAAATGATTTGCACCCCAAATAATTTGGTTTTTGCTCACTCGTTTCAGGTTAATGAAATATTCCCGATCTGGTACCGCCCAGCTTTTACATTCTTGGTAATACTTTGCTCTTTGAACGCCTAAGCTGGAAAAACCTTTTCCGTAATAACCTGATCTGTTTGGACCCTCAAAATATGGTGGATCGCACACCGCTAAATCAAAATACTTATCCGGCACCGTCCGCATAAATTCCATGCAGTCAATATTCAGAAGCGTTGCGTTTTTAATTACTGTTTTTTCCACCATTTGCCTCGTTATTTAACTTTAATCCGTTAACCTTTATTAACGCCGATTCTTATGCAATTTTGGCTAAACCGCGCTACCAGACCCACCAATGCCGCGCTTTCTGACAACATAAATCACCAGTAGCAATCCGATTAACAGCATCAAGTAAGTTTCGGGCTCCGGTACCGGGGCAATTTCAATATTCGTAAAAATCGCCATATGATCATTGAAGTCCAAATCTCCGCCGCCCCGGATATCTTCAAATCCAATCAGCACAGCGCTTGTACCATCTGGAAGTTGAAATGATGACGCGAACACATGATTCAAACCATCCGAATTGCTCTCCGGATTCGACCAAAAGAAGTCGCCTGTCGTAATCACTTGCAGGACTGGAATGAAATAATCACCGGCATGGAATTCACCCAGGCTTTTAAAATCCCCCATAGATGCCTGCCGATTTGAGAAAACACTGAATGGAAGTGAATGTTCTCCCTTCCCTATGAATGCCAGGAAATTGCTCTCATAGTCGGCACTTGAACCAGCAAAATACGCATTGACCGGACCATCGTTTTTAACCGTGAAACTGACGGCTTGAACGGAGAATGTTATGAAAAACAATGCGATTGACAACAGATATAATTTCATTTTTATTTACCTTTTTTAATGTTTATAGATATTTACGTTGAGAAATTTCTATGAAGGATCCGTTGATCTCTTTCTTGCTTCGATCCAGACAAAAATAAAGAAAATAAAAATACAAAGAACGAATCCGCCCCAAAAAGGCATAGTCACGTACCACCATGACCAGTCAATGTGTCCGGTAAGTTTCAGTGTCACAAAGACGACTCCAAGAATCCCCAGAATCCCGATACTTCCGCCGTTTGATGTACTCATTTCCATGCTCCTTTAAAAATTCAAAACTTCTGTTGATAAAATTTGTTGCTTGATTAAGCTTTTTTCAGTTCTCTGCCAGGCGTTAAGGAAAGTGATAATTTATTTAACCCCTGTGAATTATTTGAAATTGATAACTGCGTGGCACCGTTATCGCGGTATGGCAATAACTTCTCGGCGTGAGATGCGGTTAACCTTCCCTTCTCAACAGCCTCGACCAAAACTTGTTCTCTGCCATGCGGGTCATGTCCAAGTGAAGGAATCCACGTAACTGCCACACCTTGATCACGAGCTTTTGCACATCGATCGCGGTAAGCTTCAAGGAAGGCCATCCGCGCTTGAACCGTGTCACCATCGTTGATCAGTTGGCAGCAAACACCGTATGCCTCGGCCATTTCCTGAGTCCAAACCACGGATCCAGATTCGTTTTTGGGAATCATTGCCCAAGCTTCTTCGGGTCCAGGTCTTCCATCATCGATTCGTGAAATCACGTCTGCCAAAGACATTCGAGATTTCAGTTCCCTCCGGCATTTGGTTAATGCTTTAAACACCAACTCTTCAGGGTATTGGGATAAATCCTCAGCCATCATCCGGGCCGCATCGATCGACAATTCCGTACCGGTAAGCTCTGCAGTAACCGCGATTGCCTTTAGTAAATTTTCTTTAATTTGTGGCATTTTTAACCGTCCTTTGCTCTTCGATTAATTCTTTAAAAACATTTGCAGTACCCTGTTTCTTGTCAGCTAGCCTCGCTTGGGTGTTCGTAACCTGTCGCTTGGTTGCCCATTCGGTACGCAGCTTCTCGGCATCTGCCAGCAGAGTTCCGACCGTATGCATTTTCTGAATGTAAAATTGATTGTTGTGATGCACGAAGAACGCTGCTACATGCGGGGATTCATCAATTCCGATACGCTTCACAAATTGCACAATCTGAGCATTAACGGTGGCATTCCTGACCGGATCTGTGCCATATCGATTGTGGTAAGCAAGGACGTATTGATCCCATGTTTTCCGGCATGCCTCGGCATTCGGGGTTGATGATTTTTCGGATTTTTTGGTTTTTTCGATCGGTGGTGGGTCGGTTTTATCGACCCCCTCCGGGAAAATAGGTACGGAGGATTCGATAGAATCCGAAGTGCCGCAATCAGAAATCAGGTTAAGGCAATCAGGATTCAATGAATGGGGATTCAGGAAGAGGGAATCAGCGCGATCACTAGTAGAGTTGATCCGTATCGCTCCAGTTAAATCATGATTAATCGTGAGTGACGAATAATCAATGAGTTGAAGATGATCGGTATTGTATTCAGGTATCTCGCTAGGTTTTTCTCTTTCGTTCTTGTGCGGACTCTGGTGTTTGAGGAAATTGGGTATATTGATGAATAATTTTTCAGAGTCAGAGTAGAACCGTATTAATCCAGATTTATCGAGATTAATCATGAGTTGTTTGATATCGCAATCATCCCATGGCAAAACCTGAACTTTTATCGTTCTTGGTTTGCATTCTAAATTCCCGTTGTAATCAGCCAGTGTCCATAATCCGATGAATAGCAATCTTCCCAAAGGATCATTATCTGCAAGCTGCTCATTTGTAAAAAATGAGGGTTTTATATTCCTTGCGCGAGCCATATCAATTAACCAATAAAAAACCCGTGCATTTGAGCGATCAAACACACGGATATAAAACAAGCGGACATTATTAAAACGCCTGTCAGAAGTTTTGCGCGATTCCGACTATGCGATACGGGTCGCACATCGCGCTGCGGTATATCCAAAGAAGAAACTGATGGCCTATGGATATTGTTCATTTCATTCGTTGAATGAGTTGTAAAGCTGAGTTGTTATTTGCATCAGGTGCAAAAGTAACGGTCTCAATTTTTGACGCTCACTTGCATCAAAATGAAAATCTTGTGCGGCATCGCTGCCTTCTTTTAGTAGCGTGGAAGTGCTGGCAACCAAGGATAGGAAAGTTTTTACCTGACATTTTGGTTCGGTTTGTTCCAGCGACAGATCAACATCAATGGTTGCCTGACCGATTAAATAGGCCAGTGAAAAAATAGTGGCTTTGGCCTGGCAATGAATAATGATTTCTAAAAGGACAGAAAAGGAAGGAGGTAATGCTTCATGATCCGGATTCAAATGATTGGCAAGTGTTGTTGGATTCATTCCCAGCACACCTGCCAACGCGGTAATTCCGCCAGGAAATTTCTTTGCATCAGCTTGTAATGACAGAAACAATGATCTGTAAATCTGCTTTGTTAATCTCGATGACTGTCTCATAAAGCGAAACCTCTTGACCTTTCGTCTAGCTCACCACTTTCAGCATATGGATAATGCGCAAAATGAATACTCATGCCGCTTTTTCCGAATCAGTTTGTTCTTTCTTGGCAAGCTCCGGCCACCACGTTTGCCAGTCATCCGGCCTTAACTCTTTTCTTGTTACTAACCCATTGGTAGCAGATTCAATAAGTAATGCCTTAGCTAACGGGACTTGTCTTTTGTTATGTCTCCAATGGCTTACTGAAGGCAATGGAACTCCAATACGTTTTGCAAAACGGTTGGAATTTTCAATTTCATTTAAATATTGATTTAGGTTCATGCGGCGAATATTAGCACCGTGCTTATAGTAAAGTCAATTCCGGTGCTAATATTTTTTTTTATGCTCTTGTTGTTTAATTTGCCTATGAAAACTGTTGAGGAAACTAGGCACGAAAGGCTTCTGATACTCAGGGATGAGTATGGAACGGTGGCTGCTTTAGCAAAAAAACTAGAAAAAAGTTATACCCAAGTATCTCAATGGATAAACAGATCTGTCTCAACTAGAAATGGTCAACCTAGATCCATTAACTCTGAGTCAGCAAGAGAGATAGAAATAAAAACCAATAAACCTCGCGGCTGGATGGATCAACCAGTTACTCAAAGTCAATGGGAAGAAGAATTGAATATGGATCAATATGCTTTGCTCTCAAAATTTGGAGAAAGGCTAAAAAAAATGGGAGACGCCGAATTAAAGGCGACAGATAAAATTATTGATGGCGCAAATGATGCACTTAGAGCTGGAAAAGGAACGGATAAATAGTTGGGGAAAGAAAGTTGTTTCTATAAGAACAAGGTGTGCAAAGGAAGATTGCGGGTGCAGGAAAAGTTTTAGAGGTAAAACTTAATAATTAAGGCTCCTCCTGATTTAATTTATCAGCTTCATCATTTTCTTTCCATCTTAACTTGATGCGCTCTCTTAGTTCTTGGTGAACTGGTGAATTTATTGAATCAAGGTAGTCGATGATGGTTTTCTTAACAAACCTTTGATAGATATCGTAAGGAAGCCATTTATGTTCTCTCCATTCAGGATAAACATCAGGATGATCGAATGCTTCGGGTTCGTTTTGATAATTAAGAATTTTAGCTAACACGATTTCAACTTCGTTAAGTTCGTTTTTTTGCATTTTTTCACTCGGGAGTTGGGTATGGGGAATGTTGAGATATATGCACCGTTAGTTAATGGAAGTGTTTTTCCATATTACGAAAATGGTGAAAGCTGTAAATATTTAGTTGAAAGAATTTTAGGTGACGATCTACGACCGCCAGCCAGGAGCTTGACTATAAGGATTATAACTACATCAGGAAAAGAAGTGGTAATAGTTATTCCAAATGATCATTCTGAAGCTACAGTGAGATTGGATGGTGAAAAGATTTAATAACAAACAAAAAGGGGAAATAATGAAATCATCAAAGTATTTATTGGTTGCTGCATCACTAGCATTCGTAACTGGAACGGCTAGTGCGAATATTATTTTCACATACGAAAGCAATCAACTTTTATCAAAAGACGCTTTGGGAAATCCAGGACCGAATTACTCACCTATCAGCATGATATTTGAATTTACTGACGATAGGTCAACTCTGATTAATTGGTCTATATCCCAATCTGATACAGGTACTCTTACACAAGCTGATGCGAATCTTCAACAATCAAATGGTTTAAATCATCCTCAGCTTATCAGAATCGATACCGATAGCTCTGGAAACGTCAGTGACTGGAGCATATCAGTTTTGAAATTGTTGGAAGAAAATACATCAAGCAATGCGCATGCTGTTTATTTTCATTCATACAGCGATTTAACAAGGCCAGGAGTCAATAGAGATAATGATGTTTTTAGTTTATATAACTTTACGCCCTCTCCAACAGAAAGCGGATACTCAAAGAATCCAGGTGTTTGGACAATATCAAGCTTCCAACCAGACTTTCACTTTAATGCATCACTAAATTACGAATCCCCCTCCCAGATCCCGGAACCATCAACTTATTTGATGTTGTTGGCCGGGCTTGGTTTATTGGGATTTGTGGTAAGAAGAAACGCAGCATGATAAAGGAAGCGCGTTTCTTAAAATGGGGATCAAGAAACGCGCTAAATGACAACCTCTTGAGGTAGATTGAAGTGCCAATCACAATATACTCGCTCGATTGTGAATATTTTGTGATAGTTAGGGTTGTGAAAAATTAATACCATGGATAGATCCATAGCGCTCATCGATGTAAATAACTTCTATGTAAGTTGCGAGAGGGTTTTTAATCCAAAGCTCGAAGATGTGCCGGTTGTGGTGTTATCCAATAACGATGGCTGCGCCGTCGCCAGAAGCAATGAAGTAAAGGCACTTGGTGTAAAAATGGGCCAACCGTGGTTTCAGCTGAAAGATCTTGCCAAAAAACATGGAATCATAGCCTACTCATCCAATTACACGCTATACGCCGATATGAGCGACCGGGTAATGAGCATACTATCGGAATATAGCCCAAACCAAGAAATCTATTCGATCGATGAATGCTTCTTGGATATTACTGGATTCCGGGAGCATACCAATTATGGGCAAAGCATCAGGCAGAGAATCAAACAATGGACTGGATTGCCGGTTTGCGTCGGAATTGGTGGTACCAAGACACTTTCTAAACTGGCCAATCATGTTGCAAAGAAAAATGCTAACTTTAACGGTGTCTGCGATCTGAATGCTTTTTCCCCTACCCTGCATGATGAATGGTTGAGCCGTATTGAAGTTGGTGAAGTCTGGGGTATCGGCAGAAAGCTTGCACCCAAACTGAATAAACACGGAATTAAAACTGCCCTGGATTTGAAAAATTCCAATTCAAAACGTCTCAGGGAGGAATTCAGCGTGGTTATGGAAAAAACTATCCGTGAATTGAATGGTGTGCCCTGCATCGAACTGGAAGAAATCTCGCCACCCAAGAAGCAGATCATCAGCTCAAGATCGTTTGGTATAACGGTAAAAGATCTCAAGAGCTTGGAAGAATCAGTATCCTCTCACATTGCCAAAGCTGCAGAAAAATTACGCCGGCAACAATCTTATGCCGGGGCCGTGCATGTATTCATCACCACCAGCCGGTTCAATAAGCCAGAAGAGAACTATCACAACACCTATAAGATCAAGCTTCCGACGCAATCGGCCGATACTATTTTACTCACCAAAGCGGCGTTGTGGGGGTTGCACAAGATCTATCGAAGCGGATACAAATACAACAAAGCCGGAGTAATGCTCTCGGATTTTGTAACTAATGAGAATCGCCAGAACGATATGTTCGGTCTCCGATTGGAAGATAACAAGTCAAAGCGGTTAATGAAAGTAATGGATCAAATTAACGCTAGAATGGGCAAAGGGACTATTAAGTTAGCTTCCGAAGGCACTGATCAGCATTGGAAGATGAAGCAAGGTAGCAGGAGTCCGGGGTATACGACTCAGTGGGATGAATTGGTACAGATTAAAGACTAGATTTTGATTCTGTCTAATAATAGATTAAGTTAATTTCCATCGGTTAGATCCTAAGCTAAATGTAGCTAAATTTATCTAAAACTCTTACGCTAATTCAGATTTTTTTACAGCAAAAGCGAATCTGTTTTGTATTAATGTATTTATATGATGAGTAGAATTAACTATTTGCAGATATTTTTTTATATCTTCAAAAGTAACTTTTTCTAATAATCGTATAAATGCAGCATTTATAAACGCAGATGGGACAGATTCTATCCCAGCGAAAGAAACTTCCACTCTCTCGTTATTTGCTATTTCTGGGTAAATTAAATTAAATATTTTTTCTCCATCCTCATAGGTAGATGGCCTCTCAACGTATTTTTTAATCACAATTTCCATTGGAATGGCTCCTGTTTAATATCCTCCACAATTTTGTCAAAATTCTTTGTTTTCAAAATTATACGCACTAATGTACCAGGATAAAATCCCGGTGAAGGTCTTGGTATAATTTTACTTGTTTCAAAATCTTTTACAGCAGAAATTTCACCAGTTCCCGAAGCAATCAATATTGTTCCATTGTTTCTTTGAGTAACATATTGGATTAAGTTAGGAAGACCTGCACCACGATTCCTTACATTGGATTTTGTAGTAAATCCTTCTTCGCAAGCCACTTTAATTGCTTCGTGATCCAATAGCCCTTGCCTTACAGCTCTAACTGAAGCAGGTATTGTTCTTCCAAAATCTGAGATTGCAATTCTTATTTCAGATTTTCCAGGATCGTAATGTGTAAATGTACATCCTTTACCGACGCCTGAATGATATTCAATATTATGTAACACCTCTTCAATACAGCTCCTAAGAGGAGCTAGAGTCTCTTCATTACTTAACCCTGATTGGGTTGCAATCCAAGGTATTAACTCGAAATACAAATATCCAATATTTTGTTCGGTAGTAACTAGTTGCAATGGCATATTGCAATACTTAGTTTCATGCTTTGTTAAAACCTGTCCACCTAAATAAAGTTTAAAAAAACCTACTTCATCTAAAAACCTAATTGATTCATATCCAGTTTCATAATTCTCTAATTCGACTTTTACTTTAATTTTTTTGAAATATTCAATCAAATTACTTAAAACTACTACTTCTACTGGAAAAATTTCTTTTATTTCTCGAAAATCAAAAATTATCTTTGCTGCCTTTTCTTTTTTTTGAATTCTTATTGCATCTTCTATTAATGGATACATACTCACCCGATTAAAACGTACGGGCAATTTTATTCTTACATCTTTCCAAAAATATGTATGTGGTAACAATTAAATTTTAATTTTATTCAGATTTTTATTCAGTACGATCGCACACTCAATTTTAAACTAAAAATGCTTTTTTTCTTAAATAGAAAACGAGAATATATCCATCCCTATTTAAACTTTTCTAATTTTTCTACTTTCTCATAGCAATTCCAGCTTATCACATCAACTACACACTGCACCCTAATTCCGTCGAATTCGACGGAGTTAATCTTTATACCTATTTCGTAGTCGGTTCGTACTGAATTTGTCCTAGGTAATTACTATACCCATATTTATTAGCACCGTGCTATTGACTATACGTAAGCACGGTGCTAATATTCTTACATCAACCACCATAAATCGTAAGCGTAGGTCGGTTGGATAAATTAAGGAGGGTTTGAGATGAGAGACTTCAAAAGTTACGAGGCACCGGAAGCGGCAAATCTGATGAGAATTCTAGTATGGCTTTTCTTCTTCGGATTTTTGGCAGCTTTGGCTTGGGCAAGCAATTCGGATTACAGCGCATGCATGGCTGAGGTTAGAAGCATTTATCTGTGTGGCGGAGGAGTAAATAGATAATGAAAATAATTAATAGCAAAATTTATGCCAAGAAAACCAAGCCAAGATGCCCTTTTTTCTTAGGAAAAAGCGGGCTGTTCTGGACTTTTTCTTCATTAAGTAATTTTATTTTTATTTACAGAAAAGATCTTTTAGGCAAACCAGCTCTCGTTCAAATAAGAGAAATTGGTTTGTCGGACGAATTCGATGGTGGCGTAACGACTCATCAAATGCCTGGGACTTTGGCTTCTGCAGTTGATAACAAGAAGATAAATTGGGAGGAATGAATAGATGAGATTGATAAATTTATTGAATTTCTTTCGCAGATTAGTGCGTGGTCACTCTGTAAAAAGAGCATGGAAATTACGGTGGATATCGTCGCATGAGGTTTTCAAATGATCAGCGCCAAGAGGAAACCTACTGTTCAGTACACAAAAGAGTGTGGATTAAAGATTGTGACTGTTAACAACATTCAACAAGAAGTAATCAATCTCATCCGGGAATGGGTGTTTAATCGAGACGGTGAACCATTCTGCATGAATGATCTTTTCAATGCTCCGGAATTTGCAGGAAAACTGAATAAAAACATCCGAACCATGCTTCTGGTCGATCGCGCTCTTATAACCCTTCACTGCACATTCAAACGAGATGAAGAAAACGCGGTGACATTTTCCGAGCTTCTGTACACGCCGCCAAAAATCAAGCGGATACTTCGTGATGAACTTTATTCGTAAGGTGACTATATGAACGCAGTTATTCAAGAAATTCCGCTCGATCGGAAAAGGTATATCGGAAGTAGTGACGCGGCGGCAATCCTTGGTGTTTCACCATGGAAATCAATATTCCAGCTCTATCAAGAGAAAACTGGTGAGTATCAGGAAGAAATCACGCCGGCCAAGCAAAAGATATTTAACCGCGGAAAACGTTGGGAACCCATCGTCATTGAAATGCTGGTTGATGAGCTTGAAGACCGTGGGCATGACGTCAAGATCATGGGCAGAAACAATAGATTTCTTGATCCGGAATATGATTTTCTGGCTTCTGAAATCGACCTTGAATTAATTGTAGATGGTGAGTTTGTTAACGGTGAAATGAAAACGGTACACCCATTTGCTGCTAAGGATTGGGGCGAGGAAGGTACGGACGAAATACCGATCTATTACACCAGCCAGGTATTACACGGGCAAATGGTTACTGGGCGCAGTAAAACAATCGTGGCTGCTCTGATTGGTGCTGATGACTTGAGGGTTCACTTTGTTAATCGTGACGAAGAAATGATCCAATTATTGCGCGCAAAAGAGATTGAATTTTGGGATCGCTTAATAAATCGCCAGGCCCCAGATCCAACCACACCGGAAGATATCAAACGCTTGTACCAGATTGATTCCGGCAAAGTTATGGAAGCAGATTCAGAATTGATTCGGTTGTGCTCTGAACTTTCTTACAAAAAAGCTGATGGTAAATCAATTGAAGCCAGCATAGAAGTTTTAACTACCCGCATCAAAGCTCGTATGGGCGATGCTGCAGTCCTTCTGCACAACGGTCAGAAACTGGCCACTTGGAAAACTAATAAAGATAGCGTCAAGACTGATTGGAAGGAAGCATTCCATGATCTGGCTGATGCATTTTCTTATGAGCCAGGATGCGGTGAAGTTGTAAAAGATATATTGGCAGAACACACCTCCACCGAAACCGGCGCCAGGCCATTTTCATTGAAATAAGGAATTAATCATGAGCACAGCAGAATTAAAAGCAGTAGTAACAGGCAGCGAAAAGCAAGTAAGACTTTCTGATATGAAACCAAAAGATCAGATTGCTCATCTGCTCAGATCAAAACAAGCTGAAATCAGCAAGATGCTACCCAAACATCTAAATGCAGAACGATTGCTTAAAGTGGCTCAAATTGCTGCAACCACTACTCCTGCATTGGCTAAGTGTGATGTCCCGAGTCTTATCGGGGCGATTGGTCAGTGCGCGCAGATGGGATTGGAACCTAACACAGTTCTAGGGCATGCATATCTGTTGCCTTTCAACACCAAACGCAAGGACGCGAATGGTAATGAGAAATGGGTTAATTCTGTCCAAGTAATCATTGGTTACAAAGGCTTGATTGATCTGGCCAGGAGGTCCGGTCAAATCGTCAGCATTGCATCACATGAAGTATGTGCCAATGACAAATTTGAGCTTGTATATGGATTGGATGAAAAGCTAAATCACACGCCAGCAATGGGTGCACGAGGGGAAGTTATTGGATTCTATGCAGTAGCAAAGTTGAAAGATGGCGGTCACTCATTTGAGTTCATGAGCAAATTTCAAGTTGAAGAAATAAAAGCAGCTTCAGAGAAAAAGAACAAACGAGAGTCGTCAGTATGGAAAGATCATTTCATTGAGATGGGTAGAAAAACAGTTATTCGGAGATTGGCTAAATATCTACCTCTATCAGTAGAGTTTCAAACTGCTGCAGCACTTGATGGTATGGCTGATGCAGGGAAAGATCAACACCTTGATGACATTGAGGGGGATTACTCAATAATTCCGGATGATGCACCAGAAATAGATACCGATACCGGCGAAATCCTCAACGAAAAACCAGCAGAGACCAAACAAATCTCTGAGGAAAAACTATCCATCAAACCCGAAGAAATCCAGGCTAAAAATGATGAGCCAAGCCCGGAAGAGCAAGAAAAAATCAAAAAGCAATTGATTGATGAGTCCAATAAAGAACAGGCACCACGGGCGGCAAGGTCACGTCAGAACTTTGATCTTGAGTAATTTGGATTTTAAAAATCATGAGCCAAGTCCAAGATATTTACAAAGATGATGAGTTTGAAGGATTGCTCGAAGACGCACGGATGAATGCGGCCACTGACTGGGAAGAAAACTTCGTATCTGATTTATGCAGTAAATACGCTGATTTTGGTCGACGCATGTTTCTCTCGGATTCTCAGCAGCAACATCTTGAAAGGATAGCCAGCGATGAATGAAAACATACAACTATCTAACCGGCAAAAATCATTCTTGACCGCGCTGGGTTTAACCAATCCACCCGGATATCAACCGGAAAAAGCGCTAAAAAAAGAATCGAGCAAGAGGAAGAAAAAAACCAAGGAAAGCCAGACATTATCTATGCGGCCAGCAGATATCAAATGGCGCAAGGTAAAAAGATACATTCGTGAATATTTTCTGGATCGTGGATACACCTCGGCTGACTACAAAAAACTATATCAGGACGCTCAAGATGAGGGGGTTGATCTTGAATGTTTCAAGGGCAGGAAAGTTTCCTTGCGGAGTTTCGCAAACCAGGCGCGGAGGGTTCGGCTGGAATTGGGCATGCAATCGATACGCAGAGCCGGATTAAAAAAACTAATCTTAGATAAATTTGACTCGGGATCGACGGAAAAACAAATTGTATCCGAATTGAAATGCAGCCCGAGCCATGTTTACAACA
The DNA here is from genome assembly GCF_001455205.1 of Nitrosomonas ureae. Classification (NCBI taxonomy): domain Bacteria; kingdom Pseudomonadati; phylum Pseudomonadota; class Betaproteobacteria; order Nitrosomonadales; family Nitrosomonadaceae; genus Nitrosomonas; species Nitrosomonas ureae. Next base: position 2,600,722 of record NZ_CP013341.1, on the reverse strand, counting down.
CGCTCAGAAGCGCTGGAAAAATCCAAGCCAGACCAATAAAAGTTTATTAGCAAACGCCTCAAATCAACTCTTAAAAATCAACATGGAGATTTAACATGACCAAAAAATCAAATGATTTCAGACAAATGACAGCCGATACAGTGGGCAAGGATTTGCTTGGTGCGCTCGTTCAAGAAATTAGATTGCTCCCGGATGTATGGCCAAAATTACCAAAGAAAAAGCAGGATGATGTCATTGATCGTTTGCGTAAGCGCGTAGAGGAAAATGTGAACATGGCTGTTTTTACCTTGGCCGCGCAAGATAGAACGGTGGTGGCCGGATCGTTGGATCAAATAACAATCAAAGACGGCGTTAAGGCTGTTATTAAATTCAGCATCAAATCTCCAAACCTTGATGGGTTATATGAAGCTGCAAGCGATGGGAGTGACGTGCTGGTTGTTGTGGCCGGAGTAAAAGAACATACCGGCGGCATGAATGAAATTCAGGGAGAGGATGATCAAAGAGGCATGGACCTCGGACACGAATACAACGAGAACGATGGCGGCGGTATGAATGAGCCCATTGAAGGCAAGGTAATTGGTTTACCAGAGAAAGTAATTACAGAAGAAGATCTTGAAACAGCCTATCAGGATGGTCGACTAGCAGCTGAGGAAGGCAATGAACAAGCTGATTGCCCGATCATGGATGGTTCACTTGTAGCCAAGTGGGTTCGTGGTTTTAAAGATTGGCATGAAGAAAACCCTGTTAACGATGAAACCGAATCAAGCGACGATAAGGATGCGGCTTAATCATGAGCAAAGTTATCGTTTTTGACACTGAAACAACCGGAATTGATGATCCGGAGATCATTGAAGCTGCTTGGGTTAATGCTCCAACCAGCATTGAGTATATCGACTCAGAGTTCGAATATTGGGAAGAATTTCATAAAAGATACAAGCCATCTAAGCCAATATCACTTTCTGCAATGGCCATTCATCACATTATGGACGAAGATTTAATTGCTTGCGATCCATCAGACTCATTTAATTTGCCAGATGATATTGATTATTTGATCGGCCATAACGTTGACTTTGACTGGAAAGCTTCTGGTTCGCCAGTAGTAAATCGAATTTGCACACTTGCATTGTCAAGATATCTATGGCCAGACCTTCCTGCGCACAATCAGTCTGCAATGCTTTACTTCTTGGAACGTGAAAAAGCCAGGGAATTACTACGTGGCAAAGCACATTCGGCAAAAGACGATGTTAGAAATTGCATCATTATTCTCAATCACATATTCAGGAAAATTGGAAACATCCACACTTGGGAAGAATTATGGGAAATATCAGAGATAGCCAGAATACCAACCCGTATGGCGTTTGGGAAGCATAAAGGTATGGAGATTAAAGATGTTCCATCGGACTATAAAAGATGGTTAATGCGCCAACCCGATACTGACCAATACCTTCTAAAGGCACTGCAATCATGAAAATAAATAAAATATCTTCTGTCGGCACGGTGGCTGTGCGGGAAATTGAAATTAATATCAAATCCCCTATTGCATTAATTTGCGGCTCTAATCGGGCCGGAAAATCAAGTTTACGGGATGGAATTTACCATGCTTTCACCGGCGAAAATCCTCACGATATTCTGAAAAAGAATTACGGACTACTTGTTAATCGGGATACCGGCAACAATATCGGGTATACCTACGTTGATTATAACAACGGGCAACGGGCATGCATTACCCTGCCCAATGGTACGCATGAATTAACTGAGCAGCTGCATTCCGCTCTGCCCTATGTTTTGAATCCATCCCTATTCGGAAGTATATCCGCTGATGATCGCCGCAGACTGCTATTTGATCTTGGGAATTTGAGAAGCGATGGCGGGGAAGTTAAAGCCAAATTACTCAAACGAGGTTGCGATGCTGGGAAAATTGACGGAGTTATGCCTTTCCTGAAATCGAGTTTTGATAATGCCCACAAGCATGCTTCGGACAAAATCAAAGAAGCGCGCGCCAACTGGAAAGCCACCACAGGCGAAGCTTATGGCGATAAGAAGGCTGTTGATTGGAAAGCTCCAAAACCAGAAGTTGATATGGAATCCGCAATTGCCGCAACAAATACAATAACTCAACTCGACGAGGAAATCGAAGAAACCAGCCAAAAACTGGGCGCATATGTCGCCACAATCAATGGCGCCAAAGCCCGTAATTCTGAAATTGTCAGATTGCGCGAATCAGCAGGAATGATAGATCGCATTGAGGCCAAACTTAAAAAAGATCGTCAAGAAGTTATCGTTTGGGAGGTTAAGGTCAATGATGCCAGGTTATTTGCCCAGGGTGTGAAGCCTGGAAATATCGATGTCTCATGCCCGTGTTGCAATGCTGAGTTGACTTTCAATGGCAAGGAATTGATCAAGCGTGAAACTGAATCTCCAATCGATAAAGAAGCTGCTGCAAAATTACCCGAATACGAGAAAACATTGACCATGCTCAGAAATGCCGTGGCCAGTGGAGAACGTGATCTTTTAGCAGCACAGTTCGCAAAAGAGAAACTTGCTCAGATTGAGGAAACCAAAGGGGATGAAGTATCTGAGGAAATGATCGCTCAAATTAAAATCTGCATCGAAGAACTTAAAGCCGGACGCAAGCAAGCCCAGGAATCATTTGATCAAATCAAAAAAAATAACCTATTTGCTGCTGAGGCTGATGAGAAAACTAAAAAGGCTGCGGGATATCACGCGGACGCCCAGGCTTGGGACAAGATCGCAAATGCACTGGCACCGGAAGGAATCCCAAGCGAAATGCTTTCTGCTGCATTGACACCGATCAATGAACGGATAGCTTTTAGTTGTGGTGTTTTAGGGTTTCCCGGAAAAGTAAGCATACAGGACGATATGACCATTTTGGAAGATGATGGAAAACTCTACTCATTCAGCTCAAAAGCTACCAAATTATTGATTGATTCAATGATTGCGGAAGCTATCAGCCATGTAACCGGAATCAAGTTTTTTATGGTTGATGAGTTTGATCTTCTGGATATGCCAAGCCGGAGCGCTTATCTCAATTGGTTAATGGATTTGGTTGAAAACAACGAAATTGACACAGTTCTTCTATTCGGCACATTGAAATCAGCGCCCACGAAATTACCTCCTTTCATCACTCCTTACTGGATTGAGAATGGCGTAATTCAGGACTGTAAAGCGGAAGCTGCTTAAGTAATATGAACTTCATCCAAAATTTACTATGTGTTTTTGTGTTCGGGATCGGATCAATTCTGTTTGTTGAATGGATTCAATACATCTGCTTTTTATGAGAGCTATCGTACAGATTTATCACAAATAATGTTTAAAAATTTACAAAGACTTCTCAGCCAGACGTGTGCCCTCCTAACTCTCTCGTTCGCACGTTTGGCACCCCTCTTCGGGCGGATCTGCTACTCATCAACAATGGGCCGGAAACCTTTGTCTTTGCCAGCGGATCTGCCCTTCCTCACTGAGGAGAGCTCAAATGATTAAAGAGCGGCCAATCCTATTTTCTGCGCCAATGGTACGTGCCATTTTGGATAATAGGAAAACTCAGACAAGGCGGATTATAAAAAAGGTTGATCCAGATTCTTTTCCATTTTGCGAATCTTTCGATGAAGCAAATGGATTACCAGTCATAATTTTTTCTGATGATATTGACGATAACGTTATTTGCAGGATATTAGTTTCATGCAAATACGGCAAACCTGGCGATCGGCTTTGGGTGAGGGAAACTTGGCGCTATTCTAATTGGGCTCCATTTAGTAGAAATGTTGCACTTGTTCAAATTCAATATCAATCTGATGACGCAAAAATTGAGCATATGGTCGGGGGTTTTAGCTATGATTATCATATCTATTATAGACCGTCAATCCACATGCCCCGCTGGGCATCGAGAATCCTGCTCGAAATTACGAATGTAAGAGTTGAGCGGTTGCAGGATATCAGTGAGGATGATGCGATTGCTGAGGGGTGTGAGCCTTATGGGGTTAGAACTCCAGATACACCAATGGCGCCGTCTGAATTCGAAGGCCACTCAGCAATTCAAGATTTTTCTTGTCTTTGGGAATCAATCAACGGCCAAGGCTCATGGGATCTTAATCCATGGGTGTGGGTTTTGGAGTTTAAAAGGATAGGATGAAATATCATGTCTTGGTATACGTCAACATTAGCGTGGATTGATGAGCAGCGATTGAAAAATCCGGACATGGCGCTCGAAGAGCTTAAAAACCATTCTTCTAAAAAATACCCGTTTCACGGACGGTATGGCTCTGCTTATAAGGGTTTTTTGAAAGCAATGCGAGAAAGATTCGGTTACACAAAAAGAAATGATTATCAAAAAGATATTTTTAATGAAGAGTCATAAATTCAATCCAGCGCAGAAAAAAAGCAAGAATTGAGAGAAGATTCGCCAGGCGCATGATTATGCGTTATGAAAAATCTGTAATGGAAATGTGCACTGACCCAAGAATTCCAAAAGAAGTAATAGTGGAGGCCATTCAATCTGCTATCAACGAAGAGAAATCGTATAGAGGTAAATCATGACAATAGGTATTAGCAAAAAAGTGTTGTTGGAATATAGAAGATTAAGATTGGATTCAGAAGAGCTATTGGACAGACTAATCAATGAATGTGTCGAACTAAACAATTGGATCCCAATTAATGAGAATACTCCTATTGATAAAGAGCTGATTTTGTATTATCCAGCAGGTATAGTTAATCATGTTTTTTTACCAAAAATCAAATTGATCGGCTACCACAGACCTCAACTTAGCAGTATTTGCAGACAACCAAGCCATTACCAGGAGCTAAGTAAAGATCCAGAATGATCCTGGCGGCATAGAAGTATTTTTTCTGCAAATGTTCCGAGAAGGATTAAGCCCACAAAAAGGAAACTAATAAATGTCAGAAAATAAAAAAAATCTATACGACCTGGCAAAAGAAAACGGCTACACCGATGAAGAATTCGTGAATGAAATCGCACAGTGCTACGGCACTCATACTTCATTAATCATGGACAAGATGGGTAGCGGCATTACGATAGAGCACAACGTCGAATTTGAAGATCACACCATAAATATCCAGTGCCGGAAGATTATTAATGATACCCGTACCTTAAATTGAGTATTGAAATCATGCAAACACAGCCAATCGAGAAATTAATCAAATCCGAGCAAGAAAAGCTAAATACGGATAAAGCAGCTGAAATCTTGGGATTAAAACCTCAGACACTTAAAGTCTGGCGTTGCACAGGCAAGCATAAGATTGCTTACTACAAGATTGGCAGGAAGGTGTTTTATCTTAGATGTGATCTTGAAACGTTTATGGAAAACAACAGAGTAGCTTAAATATGGGAAAATCCCATATTTAAAATATTGAACTTGCACAATTTCGCAAACTTAACTGCTTGCTTGACGAAAAACGAATTATTATGCAAATCGCTTGCATCAATTCTGATAATTTATTTCAAGTTCTTTTTTAGTTTATGAACGTCAGCCGGTTCTTTCAATCCTCCCGCCCTAAACATCGCGGAAACGGCAGAACTCATGCTTTCACGAACCGGATCAAGATCAAGTCTGGCATATATAGCCGTAGTATTTTGATGCTTATGGTTGAGTGATTTTCCGATAATTGCTAGTGATGCGCCTGTTTTAGCTTGCCAGCTTCCAAGCGTTCGTCGTAGGTCATGTAGCCTTAAATTTTCAATTCCCGCACGAGCAAGAATCCTTTCCCATCCCTTTCGAGGCTCAACCAAGTGACCCTGCTTCCCATCACCAGGAAAAACATATAAGCATTCAACTATTGGTTTTCGATTCAATAATACGTGTATGGCCTCAGGCAAGAGTGCGACGGTTTGCGGGGTGCCGTTCTTAGTTTCTTCAATTCTCCACTCGGCACGATCAAAATTGATGTCCTTCCAACGCATTGAACATACATTCGATCTTCTCGCGCCGGTTAATAAAGATATCAATACGTAATCGCGCACTGTTTCATTTGGTTCATCAGCAACCGCTTGGAAAAATCTGGGCAATTCATCGCCCTGGATAAACCTGTCACGACTATTTTCTTTATTCCTCCTGATACCAAGAGCAGGATTTTTTTCCCATAGTCCGGCAGATATCGCCCATCCGAATACACTGGAAATCAGTGCCAATACGCGGTTGGCTGCAATCGGGGAACCGTGTTTAGTTACTGAGCTATGGATCATAGCGATTGATGATCTATCTATTGAGGATAGTTTGAGTTTTCCTATTTTTCCGGAAACGTGGTTTTTATATTTTTCAACGTCTTCGGTCCACGTTTTTTTATTTGGCTTTGAATGACGCTCTATATACTCAGAGAATAAATCATCAAATATCATTTCAGATTTTTCTCCGCGCTTAACTTCCGCAGGGTTTCGACCTTCTGAAATGGCCAGGTTAATTTCCATGGTTCGGCGTCGTGCCTGGTCGATTGTCATATCCGGGTATCGACCTAACGTGATGCGCTCAGGGTCCCCGCATTTAATTCGTTTGAAAACGCTGAATGTCTTTATACCCGTATGAGAAACCCGTAATTGTAGACCGTTTGCTTTTGTATCCTGGTAAGTATCTCTCTTTCCAGTATCCGGAATAGGAAGAGAATCGATATCCGCTTTTGTGAAATTAAATTTCTTGGCCATTCAGGGTTACGCCGGGGTTACATCTGGGGTTACAATCTGGGTGCATTTTGATACACTTTTTTCAACTATCATTAACCTCAGATTATCCGAAGAATGGCTTTTTATCAATCTTTATGTAATTTTGCGAACTTCCATTAACCTGGATGAATTGGCGGGAAGGCGGACTGAAAATCCTTGTGTCGGTGGTTCGATTCCGCCCTTGGCCACCAATAAAAACAAGCACTTATAGCTTAACCGCATAAGTGCTTTTTTGTTTCCGGGACACTCACGGGACATTTCAAAAAAACAAACCAGAATATTTAAGCCTAACATTTACTTGATGAATGCAGGTCAAAATGACATTTTTCGCAGTCAATTGCCCCGCCAATGTCTTTTTATTAAATTTTTATATTTATATATTCATACAAACAACAAGTTATTTATCATAGTATTCAGATAATATATCCTGTGTTGTGATTTTCTATGCATTACTGTAGAGTGTTTGCAAGTTTTCAAAAACACTCAGAAGGAGCAGGATATGGCCAGCATTGAAAAACGCAAGCTTGATGATGGCACGTCAAGTTATCGGGTAAAAATCCGTCTGAAAGGTTACCCACCAGAGAGCGCAACTTTTGCACGATTGACAGATGCGCGCGAGTGGGTGAAAAAAATCGAAGCCAATATGAAAGCAGGCCGCCACTTTGGCGTAAGCAAGCGGCACACGCTGAATGAACTTATTGACTCCTACGAAAAGAGCTCACAGCACAATGAGTTGAAATCCGCCGCAGAAATGCGCACCCGCCTTGACTGGTGGCGCAAGCACTACGGTAAAAAGCTATTGCAGGACATTACACCTGGTGTGGTAGCACAAGGCCGCGATACTTTAAACAATGAATGCCTGACAGTACGCAAGCGTGGCGGTGATGGGAGCGTATCGCGTGTGCCAATTGAGAAAAAGCGTAGTGGCGCAACAACAAATCGCTTTCTTGCTGCGCTATCTACTGCCTGCGCTTATGGCGTAAAAGAATTAAATTGGATTGAACGCAATCCCGTAGAGCGCGTGGCCAAACCAAAAGAAAACAAAGGCCGTGTTCGTTTCCTTGACGATACTGAGTTACCCCGCTTCCTTAGTGCTTGCCGCAAACACCCAGACTTATATCTTGCTGTGCTGTTATCGCTTACTACTGGCGGGCGTCAATCTGAAATAATGGGACTTCGCTGGGGACAAATAGACCTTAAAACAGGCCGTGCAATGCTTTACGCTGGCACAACGAAAAATAATGACGCAAGAGTATTACCGCTGGTTGGCGAAGCCTTCACGTTGTTACAAGAACGCGCCAAAGTGCGCAGCCTATCCGATGACCGGATATTCCCAGCAACTAACAAAGCAAAAAAAACGGCCTTCATCACGCTGAGAAATCCATTTATAGCCGCGATGAAAGAAGCTGAGATTACAGATTTTCACTGGCACGACCTGCGCCATACCTGCGCGAGTTATTTAATGATGAATGGTGTTTCTTCGCTGGAAATATCCAAGATACTTGGACACCGTACCATGGCGATGGTAAGCCGATACGCCCACCTTGCCCCTGCCAGAGTGTCAGACATAGGCAATGCACTTGCAAAGAAAATGGGGGTGGCATGATGATTGAATTTATAGACAGTAACGGTATAAAAAGGACGTGCGTTGACGGCAACAATCAATATCTGACCGAGTGTGCAGGAACATTCCCGCCCTATGGCCAAACATGGCATTTAGCGGACACTTGGAATTTAGACCTTGCTGCTAAATTGATTGCTACAGGCTGGCCTAACGTGGATATTGAAGCTGACAGGCTTGATGCAAAACTGGCAATCTGCAAAAGAAGTGATGACGCAAAAGGACGACTTCGCGCCTATTCGCATTATGTGGAGTTGGCAACTGTCGCCATTAAAGACGGCATATTGAGAGACACCGACAGTCCCAGTGCGTGGCTTTATTGGGCGCAATCGAAGCATTACAAAATTGACCATCTAACAAAATATCTAGGCCGTTCGTTATCTGATAAAGATGCCGCTTTTTTTGCTGGCATTGATGCCATGCTTGAACCGTACCTAAAGCCCATAGATTACGGGCAAGCTGCGCCTGATGTTGTGGACACGACCAATAAGAAAAACTACCAACCGCCAGGCATTACTGATGGGATGGTGACCATCACTAGACTGGCAATCACAGCCGCATGGGAAATTGAGGGGGAAATTAAGCGAAAAGCGACTGCTAAAGAGGTAATTAAGAGATTACAGGAATGGGTGAAAAAAAATCAACATGCTGAATTGATAGAGATAATACCGCGTGGCGTTAAATGGATGACAACTGCCCCAGATGAGAAAAAATACGAAATTGGCGCTTGCCGGGCAACGCTTAAAGCATGGAATAAAAACCGAGACTAGACCGAGCCTATAGATTCTAAATAGAGACAAGGAACTGTAGAAAAAACATCGAAAGAACACGCGTAAATTACGCATCGAACCCCCGCACTTGCGGGATTAGAGGAGCGTATGTTATGCAAGAAGCACAAACCGCATCAAGCACACTTCCCAAGCTGGCAACTGTAAAAAATCTTCCAAGTTGTTTTCCGCTGCTGGGACTGACCACCGCCGCAGTTCACGGGCAAATTTTTAAATCAAAAGACCGCTTTGACTCTAAAGGCCGCCTGATTCCGGGCAACGGTTTAGCTGAAACTGGTGCAATAATTCGACGAGGTAGAAAAGTGCTTATCGACGTTGATAAGTATGCTGCTTGGCTATCTAATGGGGGATTATGAAATGAAAAACGCCCTCATTCAAACTACAAATAAGAGCGCGGCTGACACTGCGAATTATAGCTTAAAAATAAAGCAAGAAAGTGTTGGGCGTGGAGATATAAACATGGGAACCCATGAAAACACCGTCAAAGCGCAGCGTAAGCGCATTCTTGCTTATCTGCATACCAAACCCCTTGATACATTAGACGCACGCAAAGAACTTGATGTAATGCACCCGGCAGCCCGTGTCATGGAATTACGTAATCAAGGGATTGGAATCAAAACGATATGGATAGACCGGGCAAGCGATTGCGGAAAAATTCACCGAATTGCTTGTTATATTTTGGATGGAGTGACGGACACCACCCCAACCGATACAGAAGACAGTATCAATAGCAAACAAACCGACAAGCAAGAGGATAGCACGGAGGTGGGAGTATGAGTGGGAGTATGAGAACCTTCGAACAGCCAATCAAAGATAAATCATTTTATCGTGCAGGCACGTTAAAACGGATAAGGCGAACCAATCATCAATTAGATCAGTTAGATAATCATATTGTTACTGTTCTTATAGATGACCACCCGCAAAGTGTAAGACATATCTTTTACCGCATGACAGATCCACGATTACCTGAAAGTGTTGAAAAGTCAGACGCGGGTTATCGTCATGTTCAAGATAGGTGTGTGAAGCTGAGACGATCAGGCCGCATTCCCTATGCTTGGATAGCTGACATGAGTAGGCGTGGTTATTATGTTCATACCTATTCAGATGCCAGTGAGTTTATATCGAAGATGGCTGGATTATACCGGGCTGATTTGTGGGCAGGTTCAGATCATAGATGTGAAGTCTGGTGCGAGAGTAGAAGTATTGCCAGTGTCATTCAACGTGTCTGTACTGAAATGGCCGTCGATTTATACCCTTGCGGCGGGTTTGCCAGTCTGTCATTTGCTCATTATGCCGCAGAACAGCATAACAGAATGAAGGATTATCGCCCGCTGACGATTTTCTATATTGGTGACTATGATCCGGCAGGGGTAATGATTGATCGTTCGCTAGAACGTGAATTAAGGCTTCATTTAGATTCCAGAATAGATATGAGTTTCGACCGTATCGGTATTAATGAATACCAAATTGCTGAATTCGATTTACCAACTAAACCCCGCAAGAAAAGTGATACGCGCTCACAACAAGTTATTTCCACCGTTGAAGCTGAGGCAATGCCTGCGCATATCTTGCGTGACTTACTCAGGTATAGCATTGAAAGCTTACTGCCGGAAGGTGCGCTACACGCCGCAAAAATAGCAGAGCAATCCGAACGTGAAGGGCTGAAAATTCTTGCTAAGCACTTGCGAGGTGCGCAATGAGCCAGAATCGTAAACCGCCTGCTTATATGGAATATGCTGCTACCGTACTGGCACAGATTCCATTTCGCAGCATGTCCCTTCAAGAACGGGGTTTGTTCTACACGATGAGGCTTGAATGCTGGGTGAATAAGAACTTGCCCAGTGATCCTCTTACAATGTCAAAAATATTGGGGTTGTCAGCTGATGAGGTTGCCATTTCTCTTCCTGCTGTAATGAAATTCTTTAAGATTGAAGGCGATTTTATTATTTGCCCTGAGTTGGAAGACTATCGATCTCATTTAGAAGAAAGAAAGCATAAACAAAGCCAAGGCGGTAAAACCGGATCAGCCATTACCAATAAAAAACGAAAAGTGGCCAAAGAAATTGCAAATGAAGAATCAAGCAATAATCCATCGAGTACCTTGTCGAGTAACTCGCAAGTACCCCGACGAGGTAGTGACGAGTCCTTAGTTAAGTCAAGTACAGTAAAGCTAAGTCAAGTACAGTCCATTAAAGAAAAAGATTCTAGCGTGGATTCTTTTATTAAAGATTACGAAGAGTACGAAGCTAAGGAAGAAAAAGATGCATTGGATAACGGTAATAATGAATTTGTGAGGTTTTGATGAGCGCTATCGAAATCATTAAAGAACTGAGAGAACAAAACTTTTTTGTTAAAGCTGATGGTGACTATCTTGAGCTATCGCCGCCTGAGAAAGTTACCCATGAACTGATTAACCGTTTACGAAAACACAAACCCGCAATCATTGCGGAGCTGATGCGTGAAGAATGACGCACCAGGGTATTAACGATGCTGGCAGAGAATACCAGTACACCAAGGGCAATCATTACAGATGCGGATAGCGATCCTGATAACATGATTCTAGCCATTGCTATCCGTGATCAGTACAGCTTTGAAATGGCGATACCCAAAGATAAGTATGATCCATTTTTGTTAATGGAAATGATTGAAAACGGTTCGACCCAGTGACCGAAAGAACAAGCCGACAATAACTCATTTTTGATTAAAGGAATAATTACTCATGGCAACAAGAAAGAAAGCAAAAGAACCTAACCAGCAAGAAGCAAAAACATTAATCATCAAAAATCAAAAGGGGAAAAGTGAGGAACGAAAACTAGCCGAAGTGTTGCTATCCCCCACCGCGCTAAATGCATTTACCGCTGAAACATTTATTGCGACTTCTGCACGGGCACTGGATTTGACTGAAGCGGTGGATATAATGAATGGAAAAACAGAAAAAATTATTGCCGGTGATTTAAGCGAGTTGGAATCTACATTAATCGCACAAGCGGTTTCCTTAAATGCCATTTTCAATACCTTGGCAAAGCGATCAGCTCAAAATATGGGTAATTATCTTAAATCTACCGAAGTCTATATGCGACTAGCTTTGAAAGCACAGGCACAATGCGCCCGCACCATAGAAATATTGGCAGCCATTAAGAATCCCCCAATAATTTATGCCAAGCAAGCCAATATTGCACACGGACACCAGCAAATCAACAACAACACAACCCATACGCACACGGGGAAAAATATAAATTCTTCAAACGAACTATTAAGCGAGGACAACAATGAGACATTGGACACCCGAAGAACGATTGAAACAAGCGGAGTTAATCAGAAACTGGCAGCCGTGGAAACAATCCACGGGAGCAAAGACATCAACAGGAAAAGCAATATCCAGCCAGAATGCATATACGCATGGATTAAGCAAGTTTCAAAAAGAAATGCGCCAATTATTAAAGCATCAAAAACAGATTATTGAAACAATTTCATATTCATGTGATTCTGATATCTAGGAGTTGTCAATGTGCATTCTCAAATGGTTAAATAAACGTACTCCTCCGACGCTCTTAAGTAATGACACATTTAAAGATATTGCTTATATTCAAGTCCTGGAATATGCGGCAAAACAAGCAAGAGGAGTTGGATATAACAAAAATGGGGAAGAACGATGCATTGGATTCAAGCTTGAGAATATTCAGGTCGATCTAAAAGAAATTAAGTTAGATTGGTTACAAGAGATTCTTCCCGAAATCTGCACTATACGCCTAAATAACAAAGAAATAATTGGTAGACCCAGCCAAGAGAATGACAAATGGAGTGAATATACTTTTGTGATTAAATCAGATGAATATATTAAATTTATCACTCTTGAAAGTTCAGTTAATGCGAATAAGTCACTGATAGCAACCAATTCTTCTTTAAAAGTAGCAATTATTTCTCTTTGGATTGCAATAATTACATTGTTTGCAACAATCACAATAGATTTTTTTGAGGTTAATTATAAAGACTTAATGTTTTGTCTTGTTCCATAAACTAAAGAAATTAGTTGAAATAAATAGTAATAGCATTACTCCGTTTTGTTTGTTCAAATATGTAAATGAGTATATGCATTCCAAGCGAAATTCTGTTTAAAATTAAATTTCAGGGGAAAGTATGTCAGCCTTACGGGAATTACTCGCAAGCTATCGCAGCGCATCACGCACCGAACGAGAAAAAGGCACGTACTTTGAATTATTGATTAAGGATTTTCTCAAGAATGACCCCACCTATTCCCCGCAATTCTCCGAAGTATGGACATACAAAGACTGGGCAGAATCACAAGGTATTGATAGCCGTGACATTGGCATAGACCTGGTTGCAGGATTAAGTGAACAGGAAGGATTCTGTGCCATTCAATGCAAGTTTTATGCAGAAAACTACAGAATCCAGAAATCAGATTTGGATTCATTCTTTACCGCTTCAGGCAAGAAAGGATTCACTCGCCGGTTAATCATTGATTCTACCAATGGCGCATGGAGTGAACATGCTGAAACGGCACTCAGTAATCAAACCATCGGAACCCAACGGATTGGCTTATCCGAATTAGAAAACAGCCCGATTGATTGGAGTGTATACGCACCCAGCGCGATTATACTCAAGCCTAAGAAGAAACCAAGGGATCACCAGATTGCCGCAATAAAAGCGGTTAAGGAAGGATTGGCAATAGCTGACCGTGGCAAGATGATCATGGCTTGTGGCACCGGTAAAACCTTCACTAGCTTGAAGATTGCCGAAGAAATGGCAGGCAGCGGCCATCAAGTTTTATTTCTGGTGCCATCCCTGTCTTTAATGTCTCAAACGATTACCGAATGGACGATTGAAAGTGTCTTGCCGCTGCGTTCTTATGCCGTCTGTTCAGATGTTCAAGTAGGTAAACGGAAAAACAGCGATGATCTGGCAGATATCAATATTCATGATCTGGCTTACCCAGCCACTACGAATGCAAAGAAGCTGGCGGAAAAAATAGCGCATCCTCACGATGGTGAAATGACCGTCATTTTTGCAACCTATCAATCTATTCAGGTTATTCATGACGCGCAAAAGCAATATGGATTACCTGCCTTTGATCTGATTATCTGTGATGAAGCTCACCGCACTACAGGTGCCACCTTAGACGGTGAAGATGAATCAAACTTTGTAAAAATTCATGATCCGGATTATATCAAAGGCACAAAACGCCTTTACATGACCGCAACACCGCGTATCTTTGGTGATGCCATCAAAACCAAGGCCAAGGAAGTGGATGCCGTGCTTGCATCGATGGATAACCCTGCCTTATATGGCGAAACGCTCTATGAGTTGAGTTTTTCTTATGCAGTACAAAAACACTTACTCACCGATTATAAAGTGCTGGTATTGGCCGTTGATGAAACGCTGGTCAGTGAAGGCGTGCAGAAGCGTTTAACCGATACCGACAGTGAATTGATACTGGATGATGCCACCAAAATAATTGGCTGCTATCGTGCTTTAAGCAAACTGGATATCAAAGCGGATGTAGTTGCTGATTGCGACCCTATGCGCCGGGCGGTTGCCTTTTGCCGTGATATTAAAAGCTCAAAACGCATAAAGGATGAATTCGCCATCGTCATTGATGAATATCTGAAAAACCTATCACTGCCCGAAGATTTTCTACCCCTTAACTGTGAAGCCGATCATGTGGACGGCACTTTCAATGCCACTGCACGCAATAGCCGGTTAAACTGGTTAAAAGAAGATACTGATAAATATACTTGCCGAATTTTAAGCAATGCCCGCTGCTTATCGGAAGGTGTGGACGTGCCCGCTTTGGATGCCATTTTATTTTTGCATCCGCGCAAATCCCAGATTGATGTGGTGCAATCGGTTGGCCGTGTCATGCGCCGGGCGGAAGGTAAAAACATGGGATATGTGATTTTACCTATTGGCGTACCCGCTGGCTTATCCCCTGAAAAAGCCCTCAACAACAATGAAAAATACAAAGTAGTATGGCAAATCTTAAATGCCTTGCGTTCGCATGATGACCGCTTCGATGCCACCATCAATAAGCTGGATTTGGGCGCTGATGTCAGCAGCAAGATAGAAATCATTGCAGTCAGCAATACTTTACCCGAACGGCAAGGTACTAAGAAAGAAGGCAGCAATATTGGTGCGGGTGGCTATGACGGCAATGATAATGAATCCTTTGATAACACCAAGGACAAAACCACTTCAATCCAAACCAGCTTTGCATTTGATGAATTCCAGAAAGCTATATACGCGAAAATCGTAAAGAAATGCGGCAAGCGTGATTATTGGGAGAATTGGGCAAATGATATAGCGCGTATTGCACAAACGCACGTTACCCGCATTACAGCCTTACTAAAAAACAAGGGTGGCCGAGAGTATCAAGCGTTTGCAAAGTTTCTGGAAGAATTGCGCGATGATTTGAATGAAAGCATCACCGAGACTGAAGCCATAGAAATGCTGGCACAGCACATTATCACCAAGCCAGTATTTGATGCCTTGTTTGAGGGTTACAGCTTCACCCAACATAATCCGGTATCTCAAGCTATGCAAAGTGTGCTGAATGTATTGCATGAGCAAAACCTTGAAAAAGAAACCGAGACGCTACAAAAATTCTATGACAGCGTTAAAATGCGGGCAGCTGATATTGATAACGCCATCGGTAAGCAGCGCATCATTGTTGAACTCTACGACAAGTTTTTTAAAAACGCCTTCCCGAAAATGACTGATAGGCTGGGCATTGTTTATACGCCGGTTGAAGTGGTGGATTTCATTATTCACAGCATCAATGACGCATTACAGCAAGAATTCAATCAAACCTTGGGAAGCCCGAATGTCCATATACTTGACCCCTTTACAGGAACCGGAACCTTCATCACCAGGCTATTGCAAAGCGGGCTGATTGATCGGCAGCAATTAGCTTATAAATACCAGAATGAAATCCACGCCAATGAAATTGTATTGCTGGCTTATTACATCGCAGCCATAAACATTGAAGCGGCTTATCACAGCATCATAGGTGGGGATTATGAACCGTTTAATGGCATATGCTTGACCGATACCTTCCAGCTTCACGAGAAAGACGATTTGGTCAGCAATATGCTGGTGGCTAATAGCACTCGGCGCAAGAAGCAAAAGGCGTTGGATATACGCGTGATTATGGGCAATCCGCCTTATTCCGCAGGGCAGAAAAGTGCAAATGACAATAACAAAAATATAACTTATCCAAAATTGGACAGGTCAATTGAAGACACTTATGCTGAAGAATCAAGTGCTGGAAATGTTAAAAATCTTTATGATTCATATGTTCGCGCTATCCGTTGGGCAAGTGATCGTATTGGCAATAGCGGTGTAATTGGTTTTGTGAGCAATGCCAGCTTTGTGGATGGTAACGCTATGGATGGATTGCGAAAATGCCTGACTGAAGAATTTAGTCGTGTTTATGTGTTTCATTTGCGAGGGAATCAACGCACATCCGGTGAATTATCACGTAAAGAAGGTGGCAAGATTTTTGGAAGTGGTAGCCGGGCACCGATTGCTATCAGTATTTTGATTAAAAATCCCAAAGCTGCTGAGCATGGACAAATCTATATGCACGACATTGGCGATTATTTAAGTCGTGAGGATAAACTTGCCAGAATTAGGTCATTTAAAAGCATCAGTGGCATTAAAAAGGCTAATGGCTGGCAACCCATTACGCCGGATAAGCATCATGACTGGATAGGTCAGCGTGATGATAGCTTTAGTGAGTTTATTAGCTTGGGGGATAAGAAGGATAAAGAGGCAGTGGCTATTTTTGAAGATTATTGTCTAGGATTAACAACTAGCAGGGATGCATGGTGTTATCAGTTTTCAAGAAATTCACTGGAAAATAACATTTCAAGAATGATAGATTTTTTTAATTCTGAAGCTGCTAGATTTAAAGAAGCCTGTCAGAAGTTTACAAAAGATAATAGTTTTAGGATTGAAAATTTCGTTAACAATGATACAACTAAAATAAGTTGGTCAAGAGGTTTGAAACAAAGCTTATCAAGAGATAAACAGCTATCTTTTATGAAAGATAGCCTTGACATTGGGATATATCGCCCATTCTCCAAACAATGGGTTTATTTTGACAAATTTCTTAATGAGTATATTTATAAATTACCTCGCATTTTCCCCAATGCAACAGCAGATAATCGGGTGATTTGTGTAACTGGGAGGGGGGAAACAGTAGAGTTCTCCGCTTTAATCGTAGATAAGATTCCAAATTTGCATACGATTGCATCAGGTCAGTGCTTTCCTCTCAAACTCTATAACTCATCATTAAATGAATCCATCCAATCTGATGATGTGCATGGTGATTTGTTTGAAAACAATCAAAAGAAATCAATTACCACCGATGCTAAATACAATATAAAAGATGGTATAACCGTTGCAGGGCTGGCACATTTCCAATCAGCCTATCCATCAGAATCCATCAATAAAGAAGATGTTTTTTACTACATCTCAGTAGTGTCCGGCAATTTAGTTGAATAGATTCAGTTGGTTGTTGTTATGGTGAGTGATCATTTGCATCTCAGTATTTTTAAGTAATTGATCTAGGTTAGTTTTCTCGAAAAGAGTTAGGCTCAGGATTTGTAGGATTGTGTAAAGTGAAGTCTCGGTATTGAGTCGCTTTTTTACGATGGCAACCAAGACATAAACCGAGATGGCAATCCATATCTGTGTCTTGACTGCGTTTTCAGTGGTTCCGTAGAATTGCTTGATACGAAGATGTTGTTTGATCCACTTGAAGAATAGTTCGATCTGCCAGCGACAACGATAAAGCTGAGCGATGGTCAGTGCAGGTAAATCGAAGTTGTTGGTTAGAAATACCAGATGCTTGTCGTGTTCGGCATCATAGAACTTAATACGTCGTAGGTGCTGCGGGTAATCCTTGCTGGCCTTCGTAGCGGTCAATGCAATGGTCTGATCGCATCGCAGTCCCGTGGATTTGTCCACTGAGTGAGAGTAGACACGGCGAAAAAGGAGACTGGATTTAGCGCGCGTTACAAAAAATGCTTGTGCTTGATGCATAGTGAACCAGCGAGCAAAGTCGGTAAAGCCCCGATCCATGATGTAAAAGCTGCCAGCTTCGGGGATCAGGAAATCGAGCACATTGACTTCGTGCATCTTGCCGTCGCTGATATGGATGAACGTTGGAATGTTGCCGCGTAGATCAAGCAGTGTATGCATCTTGACGGCAGCTTTGGTCTGACGAAAGCGCGCCCATGGAAAGACGCTCAAACACAGATCGATGGTCGTGGTATCGAGTGCATAGACTGTCTGTTCCAACTCCACCGCTAAGCTATCGCTGGAGTAAAGCTTTCTGGCGATCTGGATCAAGCTCATCGCGAAATCCATGTAGATGCGACAATCGCGCTGCTCGTTGGCATCGGCCAACGTACTCTTGGCGATGTTGCCTCGTATGCCCAAGTGATAAAGCTTAGCTTGGTGAGCGCGCAGACAGGTTTCGATGTTGCGCAGACTCTCGCGGTAAGTCAGCTGCGCGAAAGCCATGCAAAGAAATTGATCGAGATGCGAAAGAGTCTTGGTGGGATATTTGGAAGGGTAACGCTGTACACAGCGGCGGAATGTGTGAAGGGGCAAGTAATCCATGAGTTGTGCGAATACCAATTTGCCTGAATGCATGATAAGAAGCCACGTAGGGAAACCTCCAGTTTCGCAAAAAATTCACTTTCAAATCGGTGACACCCCCAAACATACCATTTCATTCTACAGATCAATCTGTTATACAATCATCTTGGGTAAATTGCCGGACACTACTGACTACATCTATGGAATCTTGCATTCTGAAGATTACAAAAAACGTTTTGCTGATAACCTCAGCAAAGAATTACCGCGTATTCCTTGTGTGACAAAAGCCAGTCATTTTTGGGCATTCAGTCAAGCAGGCCGTGATTTGGCAGAGCTACATATCAATTATGAATCAGTTGAACCTTATGCCGTCAATTTTGCGAGCTGTGAATTATTCATGAATCAATTTGAAGATAAAGATTACCGTGTTGAACAAATGAAATTTGGAAAAAAAGGCAAGGAAACTGACAAATCTACGGTGATTTATAATCACAAGATCACCATGACACATATTCCATTAGAAGCTTATGAATATATTGTTAACGGCAAACCAGCTTTGGAATGGGTTATGGAACGTCAAGCAGTCACTACACATAAAGAAAGCGGTATAGTCAACGATGCCAATGATTGGGCAATTGAAACCATGAATGAAGCATCTTATCCGCTTAAATTATTTCAAAGGGTGATTACTGTGAGTCTGGAAACCATGAAAATTGTGAAGAAACTTCCAAAACTGGATATAGCAACAAGCCAATCTTGATTTAAACAAGGTACTTTACAGCGTTTTTTTTATGAGGATTATTCTAACCTGGTGAAAATTCCAGCGAATCAATTTTTAAAAGTGGTTAACACTTAACTTATCAATCAGGTGACATTTTAGTTCACAGGTTGACAATCAGTTAACTCGCCTTGAAATGTGAGTTTTAGCAAGTAATGTTACTTTCAAATCTAAGTTTTTTTCAGTATCAAGCTGCTACATAAAACTACAATTCAGCTAGTTATTTTAATTAACTATTAAATGCTTTCAGTTTTATTAATACCGAACTCAATGCTGACCCAATTCATACTTCTTCTTTGTTATTAATGAAGATAACAGCCACAAAGCTTAATCCTTTAGACTGTTAATAACCGCACATACATTATTTTTCCTAATTGTTAGTTTCTTATTTACCCAGTGCATTATTCAAGTTACATCTCTAGGAAATTTTAATTCCCCTTAAGGAGGACAACATGGAAAACCAACAAGTAAATAAACTAATGGAAAGGAATCTAAAGCTCATTAATGCTGATGCAACCCTGGAAGAGGCGTCAATAAAGATGAAACAAGCTGGTTGTGGCTTTCTTCCAGTGGGTGTCGAAAACACGCTTGAAGGGATTATTACGGATCGGGACATAGTTGTCCGTGCTATTGCGGAGGGTAGAGACCCTACACGCGAAATTGTGCGGGATTATATGACTTCTACTGTTTGCTGTTGTAAAGAATCAGATACTTTGAAAGATGCCGCGCAAGTTATGAGTGAAAACCATGTTAGCCGGTTAGTTGTAAAAGATGAGAACGATAATATTTGTGGCATTTTAACTTTCGGCAGAATCATTCGTAGCAATGACAATAAGCAGGAAACAAGTGAAGTAGTAGAAAGAGCAACTGGAAAAGCTGCATAAATTAGAAAATTAATGAACAAACCCGTCCTAGTGGCGGGTTTTTTATTGGTTCTGGTGGGACACTGGCGGGACACTACCAGCCAAAAAACAGGCATATTCCAGAATACATGCGAATAGGAAAATACCTTCTTCACATTGATTGTTATATGCTTATTTATTCTGGTGTATTATTATTTGTGCAAGAATTCAGACTGAATATCTTCCGCCCAAAAATGTTCTTGAAGCCATTCACACTTATATAAGTCAGAATCCTGATTTCTTTACAAAGAAAGATAACAAAGAAAGTAATGAAAAACAGTCTTCTAGGCTTTATTCAACCACACCACTAAAACTTGTTTCAAGTGATAGTGAGCACAATCACTTAACAGCCGAAAGTCATTCCATCACTAATATCAGGGTAAATGATTTTGTTTCGCTTCCGAAATATGATATTCAAACAGTAACAACGGAAGGGCATAATTGTGCAATTCATTCTGAACAAATTGTTGATTATCTGGCTTTTAAAAAGGAATGGCTTGATATGTCGCTGAATGTTCGTAATGATTGTCTGGCGTTAATTACTATTAAAGACGACAGCATGGAACCGACATTACGGAGTGATGACCTGATCCTCACCGACGTGAGAAGATCCCATCTGGAAAATAATTCCTTATACGTGCTGCAATTGGATAATGAACTAGTCGTTAAACGGATTCAGCGCAAATTGAACGGCTCCTTGATCGTTAAAAGCGATAATCCTAATTACGAATCTGAAGAACTAGATGAATTAGCAGCTAAATCGCTGCATATTATTGGGAAAGTGATTTGGTTTGGGCGTAGGATTTAATTTGGTTTTTTGTAAAATATTGCCATTTTTATTAAGTACTCCTCATAATTGTCTTATTTATCAACATAATAATAATATGTCTAATTCAGGAATTGACATAAAATTGACACACTTAAACATTTACTCAATTATAAAGTTATAAAACAAGCACATTTGATTATTGAGCACATGTTTCTTACTAATTATGGTACTTTTAATACATGGCATTAGCGCGTAGAATCAATTCAGAAGCGATGCGTACATTCCTAAAGTCTCAATCTCAAGAAGAAATTACTTCTTGGAATGAGCATAACGAACTGCGGGCCGAGGAGGAGTACAACAAATTCGAAGCCAGTTACCTAAAGCACGAATGCTATCTATGTGGCAAACCCTTAAAAACAACAATCAGTCGCACAGAGCCGTGCGTTCACTGGATACTGCGCCAATGTAAGTTCAAGAAAAATGACTTCCCTCTTCTGTTCCCAAGATTTGGTTACACACAGATCGCCGCCTTTACTCGCTGGTGTGCCAATCAAGAGAAATTACTCGGCGCAATCAATGACCTTACCTCGCAAAAGGCTGAAAGAAAAATATTTGAGTACACAGTTAAATGGAAAAACATAGAATGGACTTTTGACTGCGCTAAAAACGACTACACGGGTCACAATGGCACGCAAACAGATTTTCCGCACTATCACTTTCAAATGAGAATTGATGGTAAGCCATTTATCAATTTCAGCGATTTCCACATCCCACTCTCTGAAGAGGACTTGTTTCATATTGATCTTAGCATGTCCATGCCTGATCTTTTTCAACACAACTTTGGTCCCTTCGGTGCGGGAATTCAAGCTGCGGCCGACGCAGATCTTATCAAGCTCATCCAAGAGACAGAGACATCTAGTGAGGAAGAAGCAGCTTTTCGCTTCCAGACTATTATCAGCGGAAAGGATGGCCATCGCATTCAAGGTGAGGACTTGCTACAACTCGTTAAACAAAGTCAAGCCTCAGGTGAAACATTGGCTAGCCTTGCCCACAAGAATTTTTCTGACAAAGCTGAGATCTGCACTATCATATCACCATCTGATAATTTACCTAAAATCGCAAGACGCACGGAGAGAAAGCGACGGTAAAACCTTACTTTCATTTTTAGGGCTCTTAACGTAACAAGTCAATTTTGGCTTAAACATTCATTTAAATCTCCCATAAAAATGATTAAAGCGACCGTCAACTCCTTATCAGAATATATAGAAAATATCGACTTTTTAGAGGTAGTTAGTGCTCTGACAATCTTCCGAGGTCAACCCGTTGAAGGCAAACTCAATCCGTCATTAGTTAGATCGGCCCCACTGTTCAATCCTCTCGAACGAGAGAGAGAAATGCTTAAGCAAATGAGGCTGCTGGGCGCTTCTTTATTGCCAGCAAACGAGCTAACTTACATTGACCTACTTGTATTAGCTCAGCATCATGGCCTGAATACTCGACTTCTCGACTGGACATCAAACCCACTAGTTGCACTCTGGTTTGCATGTTCCGATCGTAACGCAGAGGGTGATGTATTTGTTTACGCATTGCTGGCAGGCACTCATCTTGAAGAAAATCCATATGATATATCAAGTATTTCACTTACTGAAACCAAGGTCTTCCAGCCTCGATTAAACAATCCTAGAATCGTTGCTCAGCAAGGCTGGTTCACGTGGCATCACAACACATTCAAAAATGGATTCGTTCCGCTGGAAGAAGACGCAAAGATCGCAGATAGTCTGTTTGAATATCGGATACCCAGCAAGCTTAAGTGTGATATTCTGATTTCGCTAGATCGGCACGGAGTTAGCGCTCGAACCGTGTTCCCCGATCTGCCAGGGCTTTGCAATTACCTCAATTGGAAGTATCCTCCAAAATATACTAAAAATTAAATTGTTTTATTTTTATACCAAACAAATCGCAAAAATTTATATTTTTGTCCAATTTTTTTATATTTTGTACCAAATAATTATTTTGGTGTTTTTCTGCTCAGATCTTTATTCGACGCTATCTTTCAGGCTATTTATTTCTTTTTTCTCTAGTGCCAAATAAGTCACCCCCCCACAGTGGCTAGTTCGTCGCGGGTCTCACCTAAATCTTCCCGCCCCGGCAAAATTGCCGGATCGGTATTTTGCTTTAATGTTGATAATTGCCTTTCTTTAGCCTTCACCTAATCAATAGCTCTGCCTGAGAGCATATGTAATTTTTCGCATGCCAATTAAACAGCAACAAATTACATATATATATATATTAAATCAATATGTTATGTGTTATATGGGCAAAATTCTATTAGCGTGATGTTGATCGATGCGATGACAAAAAATTAGCATGACGTTGATTTTTATACCATCAAAAAGAATGAGCTATTTTAAATTTTAGCCTGGTCAATGTGACGTTGACGCTTAAACTCGATACTCATTTTGAAAGCAATAAACTTTATATTAATTTAAAAAGGAAAGCGCAAAATGAAAGAACAACAACAGCAAGACTCAGTTACCACAGTAATGGAAGCGTTTGGAAAGTTCAAAGCTTCGCATGATGAAAAATTCAACGGACTACAAGAACAAGCTGACCGCCTGGAAGAGATATGAAACCGGCCACTAAATGGAATACCAAAAGCGGAGGTATCTCAACCTAATCGTTTTGCAGTGACTGTGTTGATACCGGTTTAAAATTGCCCCCCATTACGGTTGAAAATTGACCAGGGGAAATCAGTGCGTAGGGTACTACGCATCTGTGGATAAGTCGACCAGACTGAGTTGGTTTTTTACCTCCTGTTGATGTTTTAGTCATAATGCAATGCGCTACAAATTAGCCAGATATTCTTCTGGAGAAGATTTTTCTTTTTCTCTTTCCTGTATTTTCATTTTTGCATTAGCGGCGCTTTGTTTGTAACGGAAAGAGTCATTACCGGTTTCGATAATATGGCAGTGATGGGTTAGTCGATCCAAAAGCGCGGTGGTCATCTTGGCGTCGATGAAAACGCTGCTCCACTCAGCAATCGCCAGGTTGGTGGTAATGATGACGCTGGTGCGTTCATAAAGCCTGGAGAGTAGGTGAAACAATAAAGCGCCGCCCGCTTGAGAGAATGGCAGATAGCCCAATTCATCGAGGATAACTAGGTCGACCTGTAATAGTCTTAGCACCAATCGACCTTGTTTTCCTGCAGATTTTTCCTGTTCCAGACTATTGGCCAGATCAATGGCACTGTAAAAACGCACTTTTTTATTATGATGCTGTATGCCTGAGGTACCGATGGCAACGGCTAAGTGCGTTTTGCCAGTTCCGGTGCCACCGACCAGCACCAGGTTCTGTGCTGCGGTTGCAAATTCCATCGTGGCCAGTTGATGAATCAGTTGTTGATCGACTTTGGACTGGCTGAAGTCAAAACCCTGTAAATGGCGCTGTATCGGGAATCTGGCGGCCTGGGTCTGATAGCGGATGGAGCGGATGCTGCGCTCGGTTGATTCGGCCTGGAGTAGGTGATACAGGATTTTGTCGACCGATTCAAGATCAGCCGTCCTATCCAGTGTATGCTGTTGCCTTAGTTCGGCATAGCAGGCCGCCATTCCATATAATTTCAATTCCTTGATTTGCGCGAGAATGTCAGACATGCGGCACCTCCTGGACGCTCAGGCGGTCATAGCGCGCAGTATCGGCCCGCGGCTCTTCATTGAGTTTAAGTGTCGTTTCCACTAGCGCAGGTAGCTCAGCCTGTTTCAGGCGCGCGAGTACATTGGCTACATGCTCGGCGCTAAGCACACCGGATTCCAACGCCAGTTCAACGGCGACCAGAACAGCTTCCAACCCATGTGTTGGTACCAGACTCAGTACTTTGGCCATGGTTCGATCGGCTTGCTGGTGTTCTCTGCGCCGCAATGCAGTCTGAAATTGCAACAAGGGTGCCGGTAATTCAGCAAATGGGGCACCGTTGCGCAAGGCGCCCGGTTTCTTCTCGATGATCGGAATATAATGCTGCCAGTTATAGCTGACCTGGTCGCAATCCAGAAGACGGATATGACTGACTACTACAGCATTGTCATGGACAATCTCGACGCGGTTGGAGTACAGATGAACCGCTACCATCTGGTTGGCTAGGTAACAGGGAACGGAATAACGGTTACGTTGCAGTGTGACCAGGCAAGTGCTGGAAACACGCGCCAGCACTTCAATATAACCATCAAACGGCGCTGGCATCGGCATCAGGTGCATCTGTTCCTGTTCCAGCGCATCGGCTAGGGTAATGCCAGCATAATCCGGGTGCTGTATTTCTGACCACAGCGCGCGGCAGCGCGCTTCAAGCCAGTTATTCAGATCCTCAAATGTACTGAACTGTTGCTGTTTGGCCTCAGCCCAGATAAGGCGGCGCACATCCTGAACATTCTTCTCAACAATCCCCTTTTCCCAGCCGGAAGCAACATTGCAGAAATCCGGCTCGAACAGGTAATGTGCCGTCATCGCAAAGAAACGTGTATTGACCACACGTCCATTGCCTTTGGTCACCTTGTCCACAGCAGTCTTCATGTTGTCATAGATGCCGCGCCTTGCAATACCTCCTAAAGCAGTGAATCCGCGCGTATGGGCATCAAACAACATCTCGTGGCCTTGAGAAGGATAGCCCGACAGCATGAATGCACGGCTGGCGCATAGTTTGGTGTGCGCAGCCAGAACCTTGCGATGAATGCCGCCGATCACCAGCCACTCTTCGCTCCAGTCAAACTGGAACGCTTCACCCAATGCAAACCTTAGCGGCACATATGCTGATTTACCCTTACCATCTTGATTGCGCCAGTTACGGATAAAGTCGGAAACAATCGTATAACCGCCCGTATAGCCTTCGTTCAAAATCTCTTTAAACAACATCTTCGCCGTGCGCCGATCCTTCTTGGGACGACGCGCATCCCCTTCCAGTGCCAATAACAGCCTAGGCTCAAACGGAGTCAATTTGCCTGACTTCTTTGCCCTTTGATATTTAACAGCACTATCACCGGACGCTCTCAGCCACTTCTTTATCGTGTTTCGTGACAGACTTGTTCGTCGCTGAATTTCATTCATCGACAGATGTTCACGATAATACATCCGCCGTATCTTTGCATACATAACCATAGTAATCACTTCTACTGTCTCCTGCCTAAAATTTAAGCAGGATACGTCAATTACCTGGTCAATTTTCAACCGGTACAATCAGGCTTTTCTGGTCAATTTTCGACCGGCGTCAACAACCTACTGCAATGAGAGAGATCACGAGAAACAAATTAATATAATTTTATTTCAAAGTTAGATGCGAACGGATTTCCAGTAATTGGATCTCCAATAGATATGATCAAGCCTTGATATTGTGACGCCTTTCTTTTGAGATGCGTGCAAGAATTTATTTTTCTCCAGATAAATTCCTACGTGATTTGATGCTTTACCGGTTCTGAAGAACACTAAGTCTCCAGCTCTTAAATCATTCTGTCTAATTTCTTGTCCAATTCTTGCTTGCATCCACGTTGTTCTTGGTAAATTCATACCGAGTTTTGATTTAAACGTCAAATGCACAAAACCTGAACAATCAATTCCCTGTCGACTCAATCCGCCATATTGATAGCGCACCCCCTGCCATTCATTATAATGAGAATAGAGCGCCTTTCTCATATTACTGGGATCTAATGGCTTATTGATAGTAGAGCGAGAATTATTCTTGTAAACAGACCGTTCCTGAATTGACTCGCAACCTAGCAAGACACTTACGCCAATAAAAATTATAAATCGAGAAACAGATATTTTCATTGATGATGTACTTTCTACTTGAATCCGCCCTTTACCCTCAATCAAAACCAAGGAATAAATAAGCTAAATACGGTTACTATGTGACCCTATACTGGATAATTTTGATAGAACACACCTAGCCATATCTTTTAATGAAACAATCTCATTCACCCCACCTGCGGCAATGGCTTCTTTGGGCATCCCAAAAACAACACAGCTCGCCTCATCTTGAGCAAAGGTATGTGCTCCTGCTTTGTGCATTTCCAACATTCCTGCAGCGCCATCTTTTCCCATACCCGTTAGAATCACACCAATAGCATTTTTTCCTGCGCAATTTGCTGCTGAACGAAATAGTACATCAACTGACGGCCTATGTCGACTCACTGGTTCTCCATGATTTAGTTCAGTTATATAATTCGCACCACTACGTTTGAGTAATAGATGCGAATGGCCTGGCGCGATAAAAGCATGACCCGGCAATATCCTTTCCCCTCCCTGAGCTTCAGTAACTGATATCTTACATATACTATTCATGCGGTTAGCAAACGACTTAGTAAATCCTTCTGGCATATGCTGCGTCACAAGTATGCCCGGAGAATTAGGTGGCATGCGAATCAGAAATTCTTTAATCGCTTCCGTTCCACCAGTAGAGGCACCTACTATGATTAATTTTTCGGTTGATGAAATGCGATTTAACACAACTGGTAAAACGGCATCCGCAGTAGCACTTTTTGTAACCGGTATAGACATATGTCGCTTAAGCCGAGCCGACTTGGCTATACGAATCTTATCTGCAATTTCGTTACCATATTCTTTCAGCCCCGACACAATATCGATTTTAGGCTTAGACACAAAATCAACTGCACCTAATTCAAGCGCACGAAAAGTTACGTCCGAGCCTTTCTCTGTCAGCGTTGAAACCATGACAACAGGCATAGGCCTCAACCGCATTAATCTCTCCAGAAAGTCAATTCCATCCATTTTAGGCATTTCCACATCCAATGTCAGCACATCAGGATTCATGGCTCGTATCATTTCGCGTGCCGCCAAAGGATCAGCTGCGACTCCAACAACTTCCATATCTGGTTGGCTATTAATAATTTCACTCAATAGCTTACGAATAAGCGCCGAATCATCAACGACCAAAACTGAAATTTTTTTCATATTATGAATTCGATGAAATGCAAAAAGTGGGTTCAATCAAGAAAACAACTCTATTTCTCCACCGTTTTCGACTTTGCGTAAGCGTAGACTATAATCTCTTTCACGCTCAGAAATAGTCATGTTACGAGTATTCCGTAATTTCTTTACCATTACCTTACTATTTTTTGGGAAGAAATAGACTTTGCGCGGAAATATATCAACTAAATCTTGTGCTACCACTCTTATTCTTTCAGTTCGCAGAAACTTCAAAACAAAATCTGCATTCCTTTGGCCAACATTCGCAACCGTCAGCCCATCCAGAACATTTCCGCCACCAAATACTTTGGCCTCAAGATTACACCTACGGGCGCCCAGTTTGAGCAATTGATTAATCAGTATTTCCATCGCATACGTGCCGTAGCGAGCTGAAGCATTCAAGGGGCTACCCACATCCGCACCACTATCTGGAAGCATAAAATGATTCATACCACCGATACCGCTATAACAATCACGTATACAAGCTGCAACACATGAACCAAGTACAGTTACCAAAAGCATGTCTTTATCAGTAACGTAGTATTCACCTGGTAACAATTTGACAGCCTGATGATTAAAGCTTTTGTCAAAATATAAATTGCTCGCAATTTGATCATCAAGGATCTCAGTCATACGATTATTACCTTTTCCGGTTAGCTAATTCATAAACTGTTTTCTCACGCAACTTAAATAAATCAATAGCATGTTGAAAACTTTCAGAATGCCCAGCAAACAACAATCCATCAGAGGCTAACAATGGCACAAATTTTTTCAAAATTTTATATTGCGTTTGTTTATCAAAATAAATCATTACGTTGCGACAAAATATCGCATCAAATGGACCTCGAATTGGCCAATTATCATCAAGCAAATTCAATTTCCGGAAGGTAATCATATTCCGTAACTCAGGACGAACTCTTGCCGAACCATCATGAGAACCTTTACCTTTCAAAAAAAACTGTTTCAGCTTTTCCTTAGGTAATTTTTCTAATTTATCCAGTGAATAAATGCCCATTTGGGCTTTTGCCAACACATTTGTATCCAAATCCGTGGCCAGAATATGTACAGGTGGAGTATATGACTTAAACGCCTGCACCATTGCCATTGCCATCGAGTATGGTTCTTCACCGGTAGATGAGGCACTGCACCAGAGTTGAATTTTGTCGTGATTTTTACGCTTCTCTACATGCCTCTCGAGAATGGGAAAATGATGTTGTTCACGAAAAAATGCGGTAAGATTCGTTGTCAAGGCATTAGTAAATGCTTCCCATTCTTCCGGATTGCCGCGCTCTAAATAGTCCAAGTATTCATTAAAGCTATCGAGACCTGTCGCACGCAACCGTCTAGCAAGCCGACTATACACCATGTTCTGCTTACCAGTTGAAAGTGAAATACCCGCATGCTTGTATATCAACTTTCTAATACGTTCAAAATCAGCCTGAGTAAAATTATATTCGCGCCCTTTACTATCAGAGTTATCTTCGATATTCGTTATTAACCCCATAATTTCCACTCACAAAAAGATAAAATGATATTTCGCGATAACTATCCAACATCAAACTAAAATCCAGGTTACTTCTTTGACAACGGCAGCCTCATAATCGGACGAAATGATACAACTCAACACTTTGATAATACAAAGTAATGTTATTTCTGCAGAGCTCCTACTATTTTTATATGATTTTCTCTTTTTTTCATAAAGAATTAAGTATGAACTCTACACAAGCTCTTGCTGAGACGCCATCACCAGAGCTGCAGCATCAAGAATAAGCGCAACTTTGCCATCACCCATAATAGTCGCACCCGAAGCTCCCTGAACTCTACGGTAATTACTCTCCAGACTCTTAATAACAACTTGGTGCTGTCCAACCAAATCATCCACAAATAAAGCTGCTTTATGTCCCTCAGCCTCAAGAATGACAAGAATTCCTTTATGAATCTCCGTTACGTTCGGACGCAAATTGAAGAATTCATGCAATGCGATCACTGGAAGATATTCACCTCTTACCTGCACTACACGCCCTTGTCCGCTCACTGTTTTAATATCGGTGGCCGCCGGTTGCAATGACTCGGTTATATAATTTAACGGGACAATAAACATTTGATCTCCCACAACCACAGATAATCCATCAAGTATCGCGAGCGTTAGTGGTAAGCGGATAGATATGCGCGTACCTGATCCAAATGTTGATTCAATATCGATGCGCCCTCCCATACTCTGTATATTTCGTTTCACTACATCCATGCCAACACCACGACCAGACACGTCTGTAACTTGATCCGCTGTTGAGAAACCAGCTTCAAATATTAATAACCAGACCTCCTGATCAGTCATTGCATCATGTACAGGTAAACCACGTTCTTTTGCTTTGGCAAGAATTTTCCCTCTATTTAGTCCTGCACCATCATCACTGACCTCGATTACAATACTTCCCCCTTGGTGGAAGGCTCGAAGGGTAATTGTGCCTTGCGCCGGCTTACCTGCAGCAGTACGTTTTTCAGCTACTTCTACACCGTGATCCAAGCTATTTCTAACTAAATGTGTTAAAGGATCAGCAATTTTCTCGATTAACCCCTTATCAAGTTCTGTATTCTCACCAACAGTCCTCAACTCCACGCGCTTATTCAGTTTCGCCGCCAAATCACGTACAACTCGCGGATATCGGCTGAATACAAAACTGATTGGCATCATACGAATTGACATCACGGATTCTTGCAAATCTCGTGTATTTCGTTCCAATTGACTCATTCCACTATACAATTTCTCGAACAACACCGGATCATACTGAGAAGCTGTTTGAGCAAGCATTGCTTGAGTAATTACCAATTCCCCAACTAAATTAATCATTTGATCAACTTTCTCTATACTGACTCGAATAGATGACGTTTCACTAACAGAGGCTGCTGTATTAGTTTTTCCAGAAGATTTATTTGTAACTTGGGATTCATTTTTGTTGCTACATGTATTCGGCAACTGTGCCTGGTCCAGGTTAATTTCTGAATCTTCTATATTCCGCGGTACAGCGGGCGCTCCAGGGAAGAACCCATAGCCTGGTGCAGAAGGCGTTTTACATGTCAATTCGTCTTCTTTTGCTAAAACTCCTGCATCACAGACTGATTCATTTAGAATCTCAATTTCTGCTACCTTGGTTGAAGTACCATCAATCGTAGTTGCTTCAATTTTAAGACTCGCGGGATCAACCACGAATGCCAAAGTTTCCCAAACATCTTCTTCGCTACTACTTGTGGTCAGCGCTAATTTATAATGCCCCTCCGCATTTACCGGCGTAAGATTCTCCAGATCACCCAACTCCTTTAAATTAGAGAATAAATTCTCAAGTGCTGCACTACTCAAATCCATACTGGAAAACTCGATAATAAAACTAAGCCCTGCGGCAACATTTTCATGAGAAACTTTATCTATACCGGACTCAACATCAATCTCTTGCGACACTAACTTAGCCTTAGTATCAGAAAAAGCTGTTTTGGCATCTACTATCGATGGGGCTTCCTGGGTATCCTCACTTAATCTTCTAAGCTCTTCACAAACGGCTTCAGCAACAGCGGGATCAGCTTGTCCTTCTCCGCGATGTCCAGCCAATTGTGCTTTGATAACGTCCCCGGCCTTTAAAAAAGCATCGACCATCTCGCTACGTACCTCAAGCTCGCCCTTACGTAATCTGTCAAGCAGTGTCTCCAACATATGCGTCATCTCCGTCATATCTGTAAAACCAAATGTTCCCGCTCCACCCTTAATTGAATGAGCAGCACGAAATATAGCGTTTAAATCTTCCAAATCTGGCGAATTCACGTCCAGTCTAAGTAAACATGCCTCCATATCCGCAAGTAACTCTGAGGATTCTTCAAAAAATATCTCATAAAACTGTTCAAGATCTGTACTCATGAGAAGCCCTATTTCAAGTTAAATTGTTTGATTGACGCTTTAAAGAAAGAAACCCAATATTAGAGAACAAAACACTTACTCTTTGAGAGTAGAGGTTATTTAAGCCAGTTATTCCGCTTAAAAATATTTTTTTTAACCAATAACTTTACCGATTACTTCCAATAATCGTTTGGGATCAAACGGCTTCACTAGCCATCCCGTTGCCCCCGCCGCTCTACCTTTTGCTTTTATTTCATCTCCAGATTCAGTGGTCAATATCAAGATAGGAATATTTTTGTATTGAGCTAATTTCCGCAGCAACTCCAGTAACTTTAATCCGTCCATGCGAGGCATATTGATGTCGGTTAGTATTAGATTAATTTGATGATGACTTGCCTTATCGAAAGCATCTTGACCATCAACTGCTTCAATGACCTCATAACCCGCACCCTTAAGTGTAAAAGTTACCATCTGCCGGATTGACGCAGAATCATCTACTGCAAGTATTGTCTTAGCCATTTGCTTTACTCCTTTGCTGATAATATTAAGTTGCTCGATAGAAAATATCCGTTCAGCATTTTTTAAAAAAGCTCAACATCACCCATCTGCATTCCTTGCTGCACAACCGGCTTTTTTTTGCTTTTATTCTTCACCACATCAATTGCTTTAGAGATTCCTGAATGTATTGAATCCAAAGCTTCTCTTTCAGTTTCTCTCTGCCAACCACCTTGCCTATCAATACGCTGCAATTCAACATTTAACATTTCCACTTGACGCGTAGTGTGAGCAAGCAATTGCGCAACTAAATCACCAAACTGCAAAGAGGTAATTACCATCTCCAACTCTTGTTCGATTTGATTGGCAATAACCATTTGCTTCTCCAATAACTCATTAATGGAGCTACTTGCCTCAGGAGTGGCCATTCTTTCAATAACCAGAACCATTTCATGATGAGACTCTGTTAATTTACTTATGTATCTGAAATTAATAACTAAATTATTAACTGCATCACTAACTAATCTTTCGGCCTGGTTCAAATCCCCTTTGATACCTATGAAATATTCATCGACAGCGTTATTGCATATAACTTTATCGTTATCTTCGAGCGCCAATTTACCTTCAGATTTATTATCAAGCCTGTCGCTAACTGATTGCAGCTCAGTCATAATTTTTTCCTCGCCACTTGTTTTACTCGAAGCCATTGTCGCAATCGTTTGATACACAAGCCTGTTATCATGCTCCATGCATAAACTTTATCATCGACTATCGCAAATACCTTAATTCAATAGAACATAACCATAAGGGTATTTGTCGCATCAATACTTCTTTGACATAAAAAATTAACGTCATAACATTTAATAACTTTAACTCCACAACCTTGCAAAGAATCTAGTAAATTCACAAATATAAGCAAAATGAAATCAGCGTTTATGAATAGTCAAATATGTCACGAAAATTCTTTGCGAATTAATTGCATTCATCAATTCCGATTAGTTATATATCAATACTCAAACTTAAAAATAATTCGATAACACACCCAGTTTAATTGGCCACCTCACTGATTCGATTTGCCCATCCAATTGCTTGTATCTCAATATCTGCCAAGTCACTCAAACTCAGAAAACCAAGTTCAGCCAATATTAATTGAATCACAGCAACATCCCCTTTCTCATTAGCTTCTATTAATTTCAGTTCTTGACCTAAACGCCCTTCTCGATTTAACAGCGCTTGACTCATATCATCAGGGATTTCCAACTTATCGACAATTTTCTGCATCTCAATACTAAGTAGCACATTGAGCAGAGATAATATTCCTACCATAAAAGCTCTTTCTTGGTGATTCTTATCATGAGGTCGCTCCGCTGTTGCAATTAATTCCATTAATTTGCCCCGTGCTGCCGCTGTCTGCATTAATGCATTGGACATATTTTCATTAGACTGATCAGCTGTATAGAGCAACAATTGCACCCACCTTTGCAACTGCTTTCGCCCCATTATCATAATCGCATGCTTGATCGAATTGATTTTTTGCGGCAATCCACTTGCTACTGAATTCACCATTCGCATCAAGTTGTAACTTAGTCCAGGTTGATGTTTAAATTCCTTTTCTATTTCTTCAATATCGTTATCCCCCATCACTAGTGTCAGTAATTTTAATAGCGACAACTTTCCAGGATCAGCCCGTTTTACTGATAACACTTCAGGTTTTGCAAAATAAAACCCCTGAAACATCTGGAATCCAAGTTTCATACAATTGCTTTCCTGTTCGCGGGTCTCCACTTTCAACGCCAAAAGCAATACTGGCCAACGATTCAATTCAGCTACTAACTTAGAAAGTTCATTTTTCTCCACTTCAAGCACATTTACTTTAACCACACTGACCAATGGCAGCAATTGCTCGACTTTTTCATTCATGGCAACCACATTATCCAGTGCAAATTGATACCCTTTTTGCTTTAACTCGCTACATCGCTGCATAAAATCGGCTGTCAGAGTCGTTGTTTCCTTTATTTCGAGTACTACATGTTTACTGGGAAGCAAACTAATAATATCGCTCATTACTAGTCCTGGATCCGCATTGATAAATCCTCGCTGTTTGCCCAAAACATTCTGAATGCCCAACTGACAATATGCATTGATGATGACATTTGCGGATGCGGATAAGTCGTTATTAATATTAATCTCTTCATCAGCTTCTTCTTGTCTAAAGAGCAATTCAAAGGCCACCAAATTTTGATTACGATCGAGAATGGGCTGCCGTCCAAGAAAGAAACCTTCCATTTACTCCTCCACACTAACCAAGCAATATAAAGAAACGTTCAAGTACACGGATTCTGTTTATTTCTCTAGCTTTCTTCATATTTACAAGCATATTTTTCTGAGATCCATATATGGAAAAAATGATCCTTCATCCCACTCTTGCTCCAAGTTAAGCCAAAGCAGGAATTGCTCTGTTTTTCCCTGTTCGCTTTGCTTGATAAAGCGCTTTATCGGCACGGCTTATAACTGAATTCTGATGCTCTCCAAATGAGCGCAATGCAACACCAGCACTAAAAGTTATTGGTATTGATTCGTTATCGATTTGCAAAGTGAAATTTCTTTCCAAGTTATTTTGTAACCTCTGGATGATAGTTAATGCATCTTCTAGCTCAACCTCGGGCAATAAAATTACAAATTCCTCTCCACCAAAACGCGCGACTATATCGGAAGGGCGTAATGTTTCCTTAGCAACGGTAACCAAGTTAATGAGTACACTATCCCCGTATTGATGACCAAAATTGTCATTAATTTTCTTAAAATTATCCAGATCAATCAGAACTACTCCCAATGATTGGGCATTTCTGTCGGCACGCGCTGCTTCACGCTTAAAAATATCATCAAGACCACGACGATTGAATGCACCCGTCATTTGATCTGTCTGCACAAGTCCTCGCAGTTGTTCCAACTCACCCTTTAATAATTCAATCTTCTGCTCTGCTCGTTTCACTTGCTCCTGAGCGACAAAAACCTCATCACTAAATTTCAATCCTCGCGTCTCGGATAACACGACATCCAGAATTCTAATGATCTCATCAGCATTATGTGTTTTGCGGATTTGTTCAGCGTAATGTTCTACTTGCTTATAATAATCTTCAGAATCAATCATAGATTTCTGCTCACTTCTAATAGCATTAGTCGATTTAACCAATCTTAATATTCTTTTTTGTTTATGATTAATAGCTTCTTGCATTGCTATCCTCCTCAATTAACGACATTGGATGCAGAACAAAACCAGCGGGGAGATAATTCGTCGGATTGCGAAGGAGAACCCGTTCTGGTATAAACTGCCACATCAGTAAGTTAACAGAATGTGGTTGGAACAGATGTAAAGAATAAAAAGGGAAATCGGGTGCTATTTACCGATAAGAATGGCTTCTATACTGACTTAATGGTCCCTCGGAAAGTATCGAGCCATCGTAATATGGGATAAGCCGCGCGAGAAACTGTATGGGTAACACCCTAAATGAAAAGCTCTGCCAATCTGCACCTCAACAATTGACAATAGGCAAAATCTGAAACAATTATTTTTCTTTAATACAATGCTCCACCATTGCTTGCTTGTAATCAATCCGGCCAAATGACACATCTTTTAATTGACCCTTGCGGTCAAACAAAATGCACGAAGGTGTTCCCTGCAATGCAAAGTTCTCGAAAGTTTCAGCTTTCATCGATTTCTGCTCCAGATAATGCCTAACTTGATGCAGCACTAACCTTTTCTGCTCATCGCCCAGGTTCTCAAAATTCGGAATAAATTCACCAGCATAGCGTAATACGCGCTTATCCGTTATCGGCTCAGTTTCCGCCACAACGCGATCCATGCCCACTGCAAAAGGAATTTTCCATGGTAACTTACCCTCTGATAATATACCATATTGATTCAGTGCCTTGAGTGTTTCACCGATCACCTCGCCGGTGGTAATTAATTTCTGCAAGTTCTCGAGCGTATTTTTGTCATAATCCTCAAATGCGGTGGCCAAACCGATGACAACCAATCCATGTTGATGATAGCGTTCATGCAGATCGATAGCTTTAGGTAATGAATAAATAAAACAGCCCGGACAATTTACCTGAAAAACCTCAATCAATACCACCGAACCCACTAAATTATTTAACACAATCGGCCCTCCTTGCACCCAAGCAGCAACCGAAATATCAGAAAGTGAATGATTATTCATGATTAAAATAGTTAAAATAAATAAATAGAAACTCTGGCATATTACAGAAGCTGGACATTGTCATACAGTATTTTTGATAAAAACAAATTAGAATCCGCCACAAAATGCGTTACTGGTTAATGAAGTCAGATCCTGATGAATTCAGTATTGACGATTTTGCAGCATTACCCGAACAGACCGTAGCCTGGGAAGGCGTACGCAATTATCAATCACGCAATTTTATGCGCAATCAAATGAATATCGGCGATCAAGTCTTTTTCTATCATTCCTGCTGCAAAAATCCCGGCATCATGGGTATTGCAACTGTTAGCAGACCCGCATATCCAGATGTTTCGCAATTCGATTCCAGCAGCAAGTATTTTGATCCCAAGGCATCCTTAAATAACCCGCGTTGGTTTAATGTTGAGCTTACCTTAACAAGAAGAATCCATCTGATCTCGATCAAAGAGCTCAGGCAGCACGAGGAGCTGCGCCGTATGCGGGTACTGCAAACCGGTAACCGCTTATCGATCACCCCGGTTGATCCGGCCGAATGGCAATTTATCCTGAACCTGCTATGATCGTATTGGATCCTTTTTATAGAGACCGAATATGGAATGGTGGCTGATTTACCTTCTGACCGGTGCATTTGTAGGCTTCTTCGCCGGCTTGCTCGGCATCGGTGGCGGACTGATCATGGTGCCCGTGCTGATCACCGTATTTACTGCTCAGAACTTTCCCGTTGACCGCATCATGCATATGGCGCTCGGTACCACGATGGCCACCATTATTTTCACATCAATCACCAGTTTGCACACTCACCATCAGCATGGTGCAGTAAATTGGCAAATTGTAAGAAATATTACCCCCGGTATTATTCTCGGCACTTTCGGCGGCGCCACCTTGGCGGGATCGATGACGGGGCAGCTACTGAGCTCTATTTTTGTCATTTTTATTTTTTATGCCGCCACGCAGATGCTGCTGCAATTTCGTCCCAGCCCGATGTTTCAGTTACCTGGAAGAATCGGCCTGTTACTCGCCGGCGGAGTTATTGGCGCAGTTTCCAGTCTGGTTGCTATTGGTGGCGGGTTATTGTCCGTACCATTTCTTACTTTATGCAAAACCAAACTTCAACACGCTATCGGCACTGCAGCCGCCATCGGTTTTCCCATTGCGCTGGCCGGTACCATCGGCTATGTCGTAAATGGATTGATTCAATCGGATCCACTTCCTGCCAATAGTTTAGGCTATGTCCATTTGCCCGCATTAATTTGGCTGGTATCCGCCAGTATGTTGACAGCACCGCTCGGTGCAAGACTAACACATTCGACCCAAACCGCCATCCTAAGAACAATCTTTGTTGTATTGCTTTATAGTTTAGGTATTAGGATGTTAATCAACTTAATTTAAAGAGGGAGATTTTGATTTATCTTATTACAGTATTTCAACTGTAGGATTCCAACCTTCTTCCATCGCTGCCCCACCTAAGAAAACAGCCACTTAATCTCTGGGAATTCAGTTTTCCGCTCCTTAGCGGCGAAACTGATGCAGTTTGCAGTTAATATTTCGTAGCTTGCAGTGAAGTACTTTACTCCGCAGCTTTAGCCATTTTAATCGCTCGCATCACCATGTCGCGCGCTTCGGCCGCGTCACCCCAGCGACCGACACGCACCCACTTTTCCGGCTCAAGATCTTTATAATGCGTAAAAAAATGCTCTATCTGCTGAAACACGATATCAGGCAGATCCTTTCGCTCGGATACATGTGCGTAATAAGGGAAGGTCTTGGTATCCGGCACACAGATAAGTTTCTCATCACCGCCATGTTCGTCTTCGAGATGAAGCAGCGCAATTGGTCTTGCGCGCACTACGCATCCGGCCAGGAATGGCGAACGGGCAATAACAAGCGCATCGAACGGATCACCATCATCGCATAAGGTATGAGGAATAAAACCGTAATTAGCCGGATATCGCATCGGTGTATGTAAGATGCGGTCTACGAATAATGCTCCAGATTGTTTATCAAACTCATATTTAACGGGTTCACCACCTGTGGGAACTTCTATGATGACATTGACATTGTTGGGTACATTGGCGCCTACAGGAATTGCTCTAATATCCATGAAACATGCCTTTCTCGCTTTTTGGGATTGGAAGAAACAAATACTACGACTACGCGGATCTTTACTTTTGTAATTTTAGTGTACTGAAGGCCGGAATGACTGTCAAACATTCATCCGGGCATTAAAAGAACAAATAAAAGAGAACGACTAAATGAATCACCGCTTCCGCAACCGACCCTCAAGCGCAAAATCAGATGAACGACTTCCCTCCCCCGAGGAGCAAGGAATAAGACCCGATACAGATTAAACCAAATATTTCGCTCACAAATATTTTGTTAAGAGCAAATGAGTGGACTTAACATATACCATCGAGCCAAGCTTAGCTGGCTCTGATTTTATATGTTTTTTTCTATATGAGTATTTACATTACTCACGGTCGTGGTGTTATGACGCCATTTTCATCTGACAAGATAATTTCTACGCGCCGATTCAATTGACGGTGTTCGGCAGTATCATTGCTGGCAATCGGCAAGGCTTCACCATAACCGCGTGAAGCGACACGATCATTACTAATACCACTATCCAGTAAAGCCATCTTCACGGCATCGGCACGTCGCTCGGAAAGCTCCTGATTGTAATGGTAACTGCCCGTATTATCGGTATGGCCTTCAATCAATACCTTATGCTGGGTATACTGTCTGAGAAAATCAGCCAGTTTTTGCACAGTACGAACACCATTTGCTTCGAGCTGAGCCATATTGGTACGGAACAATACATCATTCAATGTAATCACCAAACCGCGTTCTGTTTTCTTGGCGTTTAACTCATCCAGTTCCTTCTGTTGCTGAGCAATAAGTAATTGATCAAATGCCACCTGTTGTTTGGATTCTTCAGCCTCGGCTGTTCTTGCTTCAAGCAGAATTCGATCACGCTCGACATCGGCATTTGTTACCACTGACTCAGCGATTTTCGCTTTGGTAGTTTCTTGCGCGATGGCAACTTGTTGTTTTGCCATGTAGGCCAAATGATTAACTTTAGCATCGCTTTCTCCTTGGTTTAAAGCAACGTCTGCTTTATCCAGAATATCGCCGGCTTCTTTTAATTCCAATGCTGCCATATTGGTAACCTGCGGATTTGCTAATGCACTGTTGTAATTAGTATGCGCTTGCGCAAGAGATGGATTGTGCGGAGTCGAGCTACAGCCAGGAATAGTATAAATAGCTATAACAATCAGAATAGTAGAGAGATACCCATTTTTTTGCATAATAAACTCCAATGAAGATTATTGAACTTGACGATCAATTTCTTGACGTAACGTACGGCTCGCTTCCTGCAGCGCATCCGCCGCTTTCTGTGCTTTAACAGTGCGCGCCATCGCTCCAGCAAGTTTGGCATCCATCTGCGCTTGTTCTGCCAGCTGACGGGCAAGCACATAGTCTTTCTCTCCCATTGCGCGTTCGGCAGCTTCCATTTTTTCCATCGCAGACTTAAATTCTACTGGCGCGAATTCACTACCGCCCGCGCTGAGGGCACTATTTACTGCGGTTCTGGAGGTCGCTATCTGCTCAGTAGGTGCCGGAATACTTTCACAACCAACCATAAAGAGGGCAGAAATTACTGTGACATTGAATATGCGAATCATGTGATACGAATTTATGGGATAAAAATTCTTTATTATTTTTTGATCCATTGGTAAAGCTCCTAAAACAATTGTGGCAATAATTACTTAGTTTTCCGTGATAATTGGCAAATTATCTCTATCAAAATCCAGATGAATCTATTTTGAGAATGGTCATTTTCAAGACTCTCGATGGTAATTAGATGCCTTCTAATGAGAAAAATCAGTACGCTAGCGCACACATCAGTTCAGACACTGCGATACAAACCTGTTTAGAAAGAAACTTGAATAAGCCAGGTTTATGACTTCACAATCCCTGGTTCTTTGTTCTCAATTTAACAGCAGCAAAGAAAGATTCAATTGATGGTGGTGCTCTGAAATGCCGCCAATTCTCGACAGGAAAATCATACAAACCACAATGGAGGCTCTGGTTTCCAGCCGCATTACAATACCTCTGGATATTTCGGACTGGATCACTTAGTACAGTGATAAAACGCTTGATAAGCTTTTTTCTGATTTCTGCCTGCCGGATCTGCGCAAAGCCTCTTTGACCTCAGATTGCAGAAGGATCAGGCAATTTTCCAATATCTTGGCAATCAATGCTCCCAGCAGCGTGCTGATCCGCTTGGTGGGCATAGCTGGGAGCCACTTTGTGGAATCCCATCGTAACGTAACCAATAGCTAATTTGAGAGGATTTTTGAGTACTCGCTCTCTCTCATTCGCGAGAAATGATCACAGCATTATCAGATGCTGCACTTTGAACTTGAATCCATGATTAGGCATACATAAAACCAGCCTTACTTCTTTATTCGGAAACGGAAACACGCTTAGTCGGTCATCCGCGCACTGCGCGACAAATAGCCTAAATAGCAACCTGCCAGCACTCCTAAAATCCAACTGAGAACAACAAGAACAGGCATCAAATGTGAATCGTTTGTATCGCGAAATTGGCTGATCAATACTCCCATCGGCGCCGCTCCCACCACTATAAAAGCGCAAGTTCCCAGTGCTCCTTTACTCCATCGATATACCGCGCATGATAACAACAGAAAGGGTAATGTCATGATTAGTTGAATATGCCAGGAAATACCACTCCAAAGTAACCCAAAACTAATAAATGACAATAGAAAACCACTGACAAGCGCACAAAAAATAATGAATATACTGTGCCAAAAATTGCGGGTAGGCGGTTCTTTTTTCATCTTAACCACTCATTATTTCCAAATACTTTGTTAAAGAATTCAGCATGCACACTTCCTGAACATCAATAGAACTATCTTAAGGTTAATCTATTCCGGAAATTATAATGCCAAGCGTCAATCATACAATAACAACTCCATTGATAAACCAGTTGATCCAACAACTTGAGGAAACTTTAGGGTATATCGAGAACCTATAATGAATTCAAATTAAAATGCTATACTCGCACAGCAATTGTGAGCTCGGGAACGAAGAGGATCAATTTAAATTATGGTTAGATTCTATATGAAAAAACTTAACAAAATATGTAGCTATCTCTTTTGTTCCCGTTATTATCTCTACAAAATTACATAGAATGCTGACAACCGTTGTAATTGCTTCAATCAATCATGTTTTACGCAGTGAAAGCTGGGCATCCAGGCGATTGCAATCTTTTACCGGGAAAACATTCTGCATTCGGACTTTTCCCTTAATTAATCTCAAAATGCTGATCAACACAACGGGTGAATTACAGAAAGTTGATGATTCTATGAATGCAGATGCAACATTGACATTATCTCCACTAATACTGCCCGGATTGTTGGCCCGCGAACTGAACGCATTCGCGCAGATAAAAACATCCGGGAATCCAGCCTTGGTTGAGGAATTGATTAACATCGGCCAGCATATCGACCTTAAAGGAATCGTTGAACACGATCTTAGCAATGCCATCGGAGACATACCAGCACACCGAATTGCTCATGCAGGTGAACATTTGGTGCAATGGCAAACAAAAAATATCAATCGCTTTTCTCAGACATTGATCGAATATTTAACAGAGGAAAATGTTTTTCTAATCAAGCCCGACACAGCCCGTCGATTTGCAGAAGAGATCAATTGCGTGCAACTTAATATTGAGCAACTGGAACGACGGTTAAATAAATTAGCGCAACATAATACCTTCGCCAATGAATAGAGAACGCTATGCAGCGCATTCCTTTTGCCGAATGGCACCGCAAATGGCTTAGGATTGAACCTGAGTAAATAATACCTGAAGTATTCTATCTAACCTTTTTGGCACAATTGACCCCTACCGATTATTGATTTACTCATGCGCCTATTTCGACTTCTAAAAATACAATACGTGGCTTTCCAATTCGGACTGGATGAATTTGTCTTAAATCATAGCCGTTTGCGGGTGTTAAGAATTGTTGTAAAAACATTAACCTTCTGGAGAAAACTGGATAAGCCGCGTGGGGTGAGATTACGGTTGGCTTTAGAAAAATTGGGGCCTATTTTTGTCAAATTTGGCCAAATGCTATCCACCCGGCGTGATCTTTTGCCTCACGATATTGCCGATGAATTGGCTAAACTGCAAGATCAGGTTCCCCCGTTTTCTCTACAACTCGTATTAGCAACATTAGAAAAAGAATATGATCAAAAAATCAATGAAGTATTTCTCGAATTCAGTGACATACCGATAGCCAGCGCATCTGTTGCACAAGTTCATTTTGCAGTCTTGCACGATGGAACCGAAGTAGCGGTAAAAATATTACGCCCTAATCTGGAACCTATTATCACACACGATGTTGCGTTGATGGATACAGGTGCCTGGCTGGCAGAAACACTCTGGTCGGACGGCAAGCGTCTAAAATTGCGGCAGGTCGTCTCAGAATTCGCCCGCCACTTGGATGATGAACTTGATCTAATGCGCGAAGCAGCCAACTGCAGCCAATTACGCAGAAATTTTCTAAATTCTCCATTGTTGCTGGTGCCCGAAGTCTACTGGGATTATTGCCGCAATGGTGTAATG
Organism: Nitrosomonas ureae; assembly: GCF_001455205.1. NCBI lineage: Bacteria > Pseudomonadati > Pseudomonadota > Betaproteobacteria > Nitrosomonadales > Nitrosomonadaceae > Nitrosomonas > Nitrosomonas ureae. The sequence continues at coordinate 2,557,333 of NZ_CP013341.1, read as the reverse complement.
GTGATGGAACGTGTTAAAGGCACCCCTATCAGTCATGTTGAAAGACTGCAGGCTCAAGGAATCGATATCCCGCAATTAGCACGTGTTGGAGTGGAAATATTTTTCACTCAGGTGTTTCGCGATGGGTATTTCCATGCCGATATGCATCCGGGGAACATCTTTGTTGGTGCAGATAGCCGGTATATTGCGGTTGATTTCGGCATCATGGGAACGCTCAGCGATCAAGACAAAAATTATTTGGCGCAAAACTTTCTGGCCTTCTTCCGCCGGGATTACGGACGCGTTGCACAAGCTCACGTAGAAGCTGGTTGGGCGCCTAAAAATACCCGAGTGGACGATTTTGAATCCGCCATACGGGCTGTTTGCGAACCCATCTTCGACAAACCGCTGAAAGAAATATCCTTTGGGCGAGTTTTGTTCCAGTTGTTTCAAGCTTCACGACAATTCAATGTCGAAATCCAGCCTCAATTGGTATTGCTGCAAAAAACATTACTCAATATTGAAGGCCTTGGTCGTGATCTGGATCCGAATCTGGATCTTTGGAAAACCGCCAAACCGTTTCTAGAGCATTGGATGGCTGAGCAAATCGGCTTGCGCGGATTTACCAGTCGAATACAAAAAGAAGCCCCGAACTGGGCGATTATCCTGCCGGAATTTCCTCGCTTGATACATCAAGCTTTTGCGGAAAACCGCAATCATGCTTTGGAAAAAAGAATGACCGATCTCGTCATCGAGGAAAAACGACAAAACCGGTTGTTGTTACTGATTGCAATCTTGCTGGCTGGACTGCTGTTCTGGCAAATATTTCATTAACTCGCTTCAATCAAGGATTTTTCCACGCAAAAATATTTTTCTCGTTAAAGTAATCCTTGCTAATATTGATGACACCACACATCACCAATCAAGTTTCAGCAAAAAGAATTACATTAAACTAACAATCATATTTTTCCAACTTCTCTATCATCCTTATGAGTTATTATCAATATCATGTCTTTTTCTGCATCAATCAACGTGAAGGAGGTGCAAAATGCTGCAACAATTTCTGCGCTCAGGAACTGCGTGATTATGCCAAACAACGCATCAAATCATTAAAACTCGATGGTAAGAAGAAAATCCGCATTAATAATGCGGGTTGCCTTGATCGCTGCAATGAAGGTCCCGTTATTGTGATTTACCCGGAGGAAACCTGGTATACCTATATCGATCAAGAAGATATTGATGAAATTATTGATGAGCACTTGCTCAAAGGAAATATTGTCGAGCGTCTTAAAATCTGATCTCAACTAGATGTGCTGCATCCCGAGTAAATGAATGACGGAAATCTCTAATGGCCAAGATCCGTCGCCAGGGGCTTGAGATCACTGCAGAAATAACGAAATCTACGCGCCATCATTGTGCGCTCTCACCTACTATCCAGCGCCCGGAATAACAACGTTATCCCAACCATCTCCACCATAAGATTTTACGTCAATCAATCTCGGCTTCTATACTCGTCTCATTGAATCAAAGAAATCAGAATTATTTTTGGTTCCTTTGATTTTATCCAGTAGAAATGCCATTGCATCCATATCATCCATGGGATGCAGCAACTTACGCAACACCCAGATTTTCTGCAGAACTTCGGGGGCAATCAACAATTCTTCACGGCGCGTACTTGAGCGATTCACGTTAATTGCCGGATAGATCCGTTTCTCAGCCATGCGGCGGTCAAGATGAATCTCCATATTGCCGGTACCTTTAAATTCTTCGTAAATCACGTCGTCCATTCTAGAACCGGTATCAATCAGCGCGGTTGCAATTATTGTCAACGATCCACCCTCTTCGATATTCCGTGCCGCGCCAAAAAACCGCTTAGGGCGTTGTAGCGCACTTGCATCCACGCCCCCTGTTAATACCTTTCCGGATGCAGGTACCACGGCATTATAAGCACGGGCGAGCCGTGTAATCGAATCAAGCAGTATTACGACATCTTTCTTGTGCTCGACCAAACGCTTAGCTTTTTCAATAACCATTTCGGCCACTTGGACATGCCGACCGGCGGATTCATCGAAGGTGGAAGAAATCACCTCTCCCTTGACGGAGCGGATCATTTCCGTAACCTCTTCCGGACGCTCGTCTATCAATAACACCATCAGAATCACATCCGGATGATTAGCCGCAATGGCATGTGCGATATGTTGCAGCATGACGGTCTTTCCTGATTTAGGACTGGCCACCAGCAATCCGCGCTGCCCTTTTCCGATCGGAGCAATCAAATCAATAATACGACTTGTAATATTTTCTTCAGCTTTAATATCCCGTTCAAGTATTAGTCGTTCATCAGGAAACAGTGGTGTCAGGTTTTCAAACAAAATTTTCTGCTTGGAATTTTCTGGTGGCTCATTATTAACTTTATCAACTTTCACCAGTGCAAAATAACGCTCCCCATCTTTGGGGGGGCGAATCTCGCCATCGATTGAATCGCCCGTATGCAAATTAAAGCGCCGAATCTGACTCGGTGAAATATAAATGTCATCCGGACCGGCTAAATAGGAAGTATCCGGAGAACGTAAAAAACCAAATCCATCCTGTAGCACTTCCAGCGTTCCATGACCATAAATATTCTCACCCTTGCGTGCCTGGTTTTTAAGCAAAGCAAAAATCAAATCTTGCTTTCGCATTCGATTGGCACCGTCAATTTCGTTTTCGATAGCCATTTTCACTAATTCAGTGACATGTAAATTTTTTAGATCAAATAAGCGCATGAGGAAGCTCTTAGAAAAGAATACTTAGGAAAAGGTAAAAATACTGGAAAGGAAAATATTACAGATGGGATAATAAAAAAAGTCGCGACGTGGTCTTTATCAAAAAATAATCCATAAATCTATCTACTTACAGACTAACGATTTTAAATATTACTGTCAATAAATGCTGTCAACTGCGATTTTGATAGTGCGCCCACTTTTGTGGCTTCTATATTTCCATTTTTAAAAATCATTAATGTCGGAATACCACGGATGCCATATTTGGGCGGTGTTAACTGATTCTCATCAATATTCAGCTTAACCACTTTAAGTCGCTCCCCATATTCATTGGCGATTTCGTCAAGTATGGGCGCTATCATTTTGCAAGGACCACACCACTCTGCCCAATAGTCAACGAGTACGGGGGTAGTCGATTGCAAGACTTCCGTTTCAAAATTTGCATCGGTAACGTAATGAATATGTTGACTCATAAAATAAAATCCCTCATTAAAATTGTTCAATTCTTGGAATAGTAGCCTCAATAATATCTCTGAGACCGGTTTACATGATTGTTGGGAAAAAGCTGTAAAAGAGAGGTATAAAATACCAATCTGATTATGCTATAGAAAAAACTATTAAAAGGGAAGTGGCAGCACCGCAAAAAAGTGCTTTAAACCTAAATCCGGTAAAATTTACATACAAAATTGATTCAAAAATCAAGCCTCAAGCTCCCAATTGTTGAAATGCCACAATATGATCAATTTCAAGCTTGATACCTATCTTCTCGCCAATGGCATGATTATGATGACTGGATACTAATGCCAATACCCGCGCTCCACCAGAAAGACGCAATGTATATAAAATCTCTGCGCCACGAAATGCCTTGCACACGATTGTCGCCTGCAGCGAACTGGTATCGTCGTGCACAATATCGTCCGGCCGTAACAACACATCCACGTTACTACCCATCTCATATTGATGAGGGCCCGCATTCTCTAAAATCCCAAGCTCGACCTCAATCTGTTGCGCACTAATCACCTTTCCGGGAAGAAATACACCTTGCCCGATGAAATTGGCAACAAAACGATTCGCCGGTCGATGATACAAATTAAAAGCAGTATCCAACTGTTGCATTTCACCGCGATGCATGACGCCAATTTCGTCAGCTATCGCAAAGGCTTCGGCTTGATCATGGGTAACCAATATAGCCGTGATTCCCTGGCTCTTAATAATTTCACGCACTTCCATGCTTAAGCGCTCACGCAAGCTAATATCCAGATTGGAAAAAGGCTCGTCCAACAACAACAACTCCGGCTTGGGTGCCAATGCTCTCGCCAATGCCACACGCTGTTGCTGCCCACCCGATAATTCATGCGGATATTTTTTGGAGGCTTCGGTCAAATGCACCACATGCAGCAATTCATCGACACGCCGGGCACATTCCGCCGCGGTTAAACGATGCAGACCAAAGCCGATGTTGGCAGTCACATCCAAATGTGGAAATAACGCATAATCTTGAAAAACCATGCCGATGCGCCTTCGTTCCGGCGGCACAAAAACATCCGCGCTACTGACACAAACTCCGTTCAGGAAAATTTCCCCGGCCAATACGGGCTCAAATCCTGCAATACAGCGTAATGCCGTGGTTTTTCCGCAGCCACTCGGCCCCAGCAAGCAACCTATTTTTCCTTGCTGCAAAGTCAGGGTTAAATCATGAATCACCGCTTGCTTACCATAAGCCTGTCGGACGCTGTTCAATTGTAACAATGGAATGCTCATTACTTATATTTCAGTTTGCCGCATAAATAAATAAATCGGTATTAATCCAGCCAGTATCAGCGTAACCGCAGGTAAAGCCGCCTGCTCCCATTGGCCTTCCGAAGTCATTTCATAGATTCTGACCGCCAGCGTATCCCAACCGAATGGACGGGTCATCAGCGTAATAGGCATCTCCTTCATGACATCAACAAAAACCAAAGTGGCCGCGGTAAAAATGCCCGGTTTCAATATGGGAATATGCACGCTCCTGATCATCGCCCAGCCATGCACCCCCAAACTCATCGCCGCCTCATCAACGCTGTGCGTTATCCGTTGCATTGCGCTGTCAATGGGATAATGACTCACGGCCATAAATCGTATCAAATAAGCAATCAACATGATGGCCAATGTACCCTGAATCAATTGACCTGTTTCTATTTCAAACCAGTGTAACGCCAATTCACCAAGCTGCCCATCCAGCCAAGTCAGCGGCACGTACACGCCAATTGCCAATACTGCGCCCGGTAATGCATAACCAATGGTTGCGGTACGCACTGCATAGCGCGTAACGGGATCAGGATAACGCCGCACCGCATAAACCATGGCAATCACAACCAGGCAGATCAGCAAAGCCGCCAGGCTGGATAATGTCAGGGAGTGCCAGAGAAATTCCAGGTAACGGTCTACATCATAATCCTGTGTAAATGACTGCATGGCCCAATAACACAATTGTGCAACGGGCAAAAAGAATGAAAAAAACAGCACACTCACCACAAAACCGATGACCATCCAGTTATGCCATCCGGTCAACTGAATGCGTTGAGCGCGTGCGCTTTTTTTAGTTTCGGCGTAACGCATACGGGCTCTGAACTGCTGTTCCAGCACAATTGCAATAAAAACTATAATAATCAGTAAAGAAGCCAGCTGAGATGCGGCATGCAATGAAAACATGCTAAACCACGCCTTGTAAATTGCTGTGGTAAACGTATTGTAATTAAACACCGCAACCGTTCCGAAATCCGCCAATGTTTCCATTGACACGAGCATGATACCGCCGGCTATCCAGGGACGCGCCATAGGCAACACTACTTTGAAGAAACCCTGCCTACGGCTGAATCCCAGGGATTGTGCAACCTCTAACGAACGCTTGCCCTGGCTCAGGAAAGCATTCCGTGCCAGCAAATAGACATAGGGATAAAATGCCAGGGTCATGACGATAATAACGCCCATCCTGCCGCGTATCTCCGGAAACCAGGACAGATCAGAATCCAACCAAACACGCAATGTAGTCTGTATCGGGCCGGTAAAATCAAACAGACCCAGTGCAACAAATGCGGTTACATAGGCAGGTGTCGCCATCGGCAATAACAACGCCCAGGAAAAAAAACGCCGCCCGGGAAATTCATACACCGCAGTAAACCAGGCCAGACTGATACCCAATAGCGCAGTCCCGATGATCACACCCAATACCAGCCAGAAGGTATTGAGTAGCAAAGGAATCAGTGTGGTTTCAAAAAGATGTTGCCAGATCTCGTCCGCCGGTGCCAGCACGGAGGAAAGAATTACGCCGATGGGCGCCAGTACCAGTACAGCCGCGATAAAAGGTACCCAGCGCCAATTGATCATCAAACGTTTGAAAAAAGACAGAACAAAAAGAAACTTGCGTATTCAGGAAATTGATTTTGCACCATTTCAGCCTGCATCAACCTCCTTACTTACGCGGTTTTTAGCGGTATCCTGCACGGTCCATCAGTTTTACAGCGGTCGTCTGCAATTCTCCGGCCTTGATCAGATTCATTGGGTTTTGCTTAAAGCTACCCCACCCCGCGACAAATGGATCTGCGGCAATTTTGGGATTGACCGGATATTCCATATTCACATCCGCGAAAAGGTTTTGTGCTTTATCGGATGACAAGAATTCCAACAGCTTGATCGCGGCTTGTTCGTTGCGGGCATGACGCGTGACGCCCGCGCCCGAGATATTGACATGCACGCCATTGTTATCCTGATTGGGCCAGAAAATCGCCAGCGGCAAATTCGAATCATTCTTCATTAAACGGCCAAAATAATACGTATTGACTACGGTGACATCGCATTTTCCAGCCGCCACAAACTCCAATGCCCGGGTATCATCGGACAATGGATCGGTGGCCAGATTAGCCACCCAACCCTTGACGATCTTCTCCGTCTGCGCTTCGCCATGCTCGGCAATCATCATCGCTACGAGAGATTGGTTGTATACTTTCTTCGAAGTACGCAAGCACAACCGTTTGCTCCATTTGGGATCAGCCAGATCTTCATACGTTGATAGTTCCGCGGGATCCACTTTTTTCGTGTTATAAACCAGAGTCCTGGCACGGACGGATAGCCCGAACCACACATTGCCCGGATCGCGCAAATGCGCCGGAATATTATGCTCAAGCACCCCGGATTCAACCGGTTTCAACAAGCCTTTCTGCGCAGCTGCCCAGAGATTACCAACGTCTGCGGTTATCAGCATATCCGCCGGAGTATTTTTTCCTTCAGCCTCCAGCCGGGCAAGCAGCGCGCCTTCATTATCCGTGGTGTATTTGACTTTGATTCCAGTTTCCTTGGTAAAAGCATCAAACATCGGCTTGATGAGCTGCTCGATTCGCGCGGAATAAACAACCACTTCATTGGCATGCACGGGCTGAACAATCAATAACGAAAAAACAAAAGGAACGACAATAAGAAAACGGCTTAAATTTGGGCTGGCCATGAGAGAAATTCCAGGGGAAAAGTTATATCAATCGAATTATTCAATGACGAATACTATAGTATGAATAAGAATAATTATCAATTAAATGTCTATTGTAGAGAGCTGCGAGATCCCGATTAATTCTCGGTTAGCGGCTGCGACCACAAACCCAATTCCTTGCGGCCCACCAAGGGCAGTTTAATGGCGAGCGGATTCCAATTCAGGCCAAAAGACAAGCCCAGAAAATTGAATTCAATGCCTTCCACCGCACTAACCAACACGCCCAACAAACCAAAAAATGAAATCTGAAAACCACTGCCGCTCGGCGCATGGGAAATAAACCGATAACCCAGATAATCCTTGCCAATCGCTGTCGGCGGCAAATCCAGCCGCAGCTCCGGCACCGCGCGTGAAACCCAGGCGGTAAACGTATTGGAATTCGGCCCCGGCCATATGGTGTAATCTTTCATGTAAGGATAACTATTAGCCGCCAGATCGATTTTCTCGATCAGCGCATCCACTCCGTCACCGCGTAGATCTGCCAAAATCTCGGGCGTATTGCCGTACCAGCGCCGATCAGGCGCATTCTCATAAACCGCCAATACCGACCTCTGGCTACGGCGCAACCATCCGATCACCTCATAAATGGTATAAGACTGAGCACCCGAAGGCTTCACAGCAATCCAGGTATGAATGCCAAAATAACCGCGCCAACCAAAAGTGCGCGCACCATAAACCTGAATAATCGCCTCAGAATTCGTGGCAGGATCAGGCGCTATGCCGACCGGCTCGCGGCTCGCATTCCACCAGTACTGCGCCTCCGCGTGCTGCGAAAAAGACAGCCCGGCAAGCAAAACCATCACCCAACAACTCAATAAAACAGAACGACCCACACCCCGCGCAACTGATACCAACATCTTGAGAAAATCCGGTTAAGTCAATAAAAATTTAAATGATGGATTGAGTAATACTAAAGAATTCGCCCTACTAGAGAAACTTTCTCGTCCAGCCAAACATCTTCTGGACTGATAAATTCTTTAGGATTGAATGCGAACTCTTTACCTGCATGAGAAAAACACTCGTGCACCAATTCCGAGCAGATGTATTCTCGATCTTTTTCCTTCTTTCCAATACCAAGCGTGATACGCGCTAAAATCTTTGCGATTTCGTCTTTATCGTAGGGTTGCGTTAGCTCGTCTATGCCAAATGTCGCAATCCCTTCGACCGTCGCAGAATTCACATCTTTACAACGCGCTAGCACTACCCGCCCTTTATAAGGCCTTTTATCTTCATAGTCGTTCAGATACTTGGACAAAGGCGCAAAACGTACCCCTATGTCCTCGACGCTTTCCAATAGCAAAACACGATCAATCGAATCAAGCCGAAACACTATCCCTACATGACTCCAAGGACTTCCTGTAACTTTTTGAATTGCTTTGGAAACCAAATAGTCACCGGAAGCAAAGAGAATGTCTCCGGACTTCAGTTTTGCCCGTAGATCCGAGTAAGGAAGGACGGGAAGCGCCTTGATGTCTTTGCTTTCAATATGAGCAGCCATTTCTTACTCCTTTTGTTGTTAGTGGTTGTAGAACGTCATAGTTGAGAAGTGACATACTTTATGCACCGTCCTTCTTGAATGCCTTGTTAGACGGGCTTGATGTAACTTTCTCATATCCTTCTTTTCGAATAGCCCTCAACTGTGTCATAACAGCCTCTCCATATGCTGTAAGAGTCCAATAATTCGCCTTGTCCTTTACGCTACGGCCTTTCACACTTTTTGTTACGAGTTTTAATGCGAGCAATTGAATTTTGATAGTATTGAAATCTTCACTTTTAATCGAGAATTCACCTAGTTCATAACCTTCTAAAGCTTTATCTTCGCTGAGCGAATCCATATTAACTTCGCGAATCATCCGATTTAACTCTGAGCGTAGATCGCTATCAGTTGCTTCATCAATCATTAATGGAGAAATTCTTGCAAAAATTTGAGACCAAGAGATCTCAAATGATGCAGAATAAATTGTGTCAGCAGTATATCGGCTAGATTTAAATGCGCCAAAACCATAGTTAATGTCAAATAAATCCTCGCCTTGTGCTAGATGCTCGGTCTCTTTTGGTACTGTTGTTCTTGAGGCTTCAAGTTCTCTCTGGAGCGTGTCTATTTGTTTTCTTAGTAACAGTATTTCCTCAATTGACTCTTTTGATGGAAGCAAATCAGCCTTCACCCAGCCTATTCCTGGATTATTCTTGATTAGTTTAATTAAGCTGCGACTCACGGCGGATCCAAGATCGGCTGGACCATTCCAATAACGAACCATCTTCTGTTCTGCAAACGATCTAAATTCTTCTAATTTTTTCACCTTCTCGGGCTCTTTTTCGCTATCTTCTGCAGGGAGTCTGCCTGGGGTTTTATGTAAAAAAGCTATAACTGGCTTTCCTTGCTCAATTGCATATTCGTATTCTAGTTGTGTAAAGCTTTTATTCCCTGGCCCCAGTGAACCATAACGACCGGCAATAATTACGATGTAATAATCGCAGTCATCAATCACACGTTTGATCAAAGTCCATTGATCATCATCTGCTGCAGGAAATAACTCCATACCAGCGGGAATACAATCTAATTCTAACAAGGCTTGCATCACCTCCTGGCGTGCTTCAAGCAAATCCCTGTAAGTTGAACTGACGAAAACTTGGTAACGTTTATCCATAATTATTTTTATCGTCTAACGTGGGATTAATCGGCGGCGCGCTATTGCGCTGCCCTATTGAACACAGAGTTATATTCACGAAACATGAAAATCCCTTGGGATTTCGCAGTACCCAAGGATACACGGCTGTATCTCGCTTCTATATACGTGTATGTTTGATAGATTGTCTTTGATTCCTTGTTGCTGCAATGTATCGAACTCAATCGCAAAAACAACGTAGCTCTCATCAACATCATGATGTATCAACACTCTAGTACATATATCAAATACTTCATTTATTTTACCCTCGCTCAAGCAACATCGGGGTAAAGAAACAAGTAATCATCTATTAGTAATAAAAATCTCATTAATGCAAAAAACGCTGAGCAACTACACAGAATTGTCTTTTACCCTACTAGCTAAAGTTGTCTGGTTTATTTACAAAAAAAACTACTTATCCCCCACGTTTGCCCAACATCTCAGGCAAATCACGCAAAAACCGCCCCGCCCCTGCCATCTGACGGCGCAGCATGACCCAGTCTTCCGCTCTTTTTTTCGCATCCAAGCAGCGCATCAAACGGATTCTGAGCGCTTCATCCTGATGGTTCAGGATAGCCGCCCACAATGTATCATCCACATTATAAATTTTGCCTTCTTGCAAGCTGACAGGAATAATTTGCTCGGTCGGCACGGCCAGATCGGCAGCAACGGCTTGCACCGCGGCGCTTATATTGGCCGACTTGGTATTCGCGGTATCGGTCAGATCATAGGGTGGCTGCCATTCATTCGCCGGGCGCAGCCGATCAATAAAGCTGACGACGACCAGTAACGGCGCCGGGCGTCGGTCTATCCGCGCGGCTTGATAGGTGCGCAAGGCATCGAGAAATTGTCGTTCAACTTGCCGATCCGGGCGATTGGCCGGGGTGACCCATAGAATCAAATCCGCATTCCCCGCTGCGATCAGCATTGGCTTGCTGTCAAAAAATGAGCTATCGCAACCGGGGCTATCGAAGATCAGGGCCTGGGTGAATCCTTCGCGCGATAATACAAAGGGTTCAAGCGCTTGTGTCGTGCCCGTCAAAACATCGGTAGCGGTTTTAAGTTCGCCAAACAAGGCATTGATCAAACTGGATTTACCTGAATTGGATCGGCCCAGTGCCAGTATCCGCAAGGGCTCGGCCGCTGATGCCGCCGTTTGATCGGTCTGTTCCAAATCTACCCTGGATTCCGGTGTCGTAGATTCCGCTTGGTCTTCATCGCCAAGCGCCAAACGGCCGCTATACAGATCGATGGCGTAATATCCCACTTTGCACACATAGGCACGTAGAAACCAGCGATGCAATTCATGCCTGGCCTGATCAAAACTGCGCTCGCGCAAATGCCGCCAGGCTTCGCTCAGCAAGGCATTAATCGGATTAATCAGGATGCTGCCGGCGCGGTATACATTGAACATTTTTTCCGCCTTGGCTTTCCAACGCTGGATGCGAAACAGATCGCCCACGGTCAGGCGGTTGCTGAAGGGTATTTTTTCTGCAATATCCCGGCGCAGCTCGCGGCTGGCCCGCTCAATAATCAATAAAGTATGCGGCAGGGTCAGTTCATAGAGCGGCTTCTCAACCTCCGGATGATAACAATGCGCCACCGTTTCCATCGCTTTCTGTCCCAATTCCGATATCCACCGGCCATCTTCAAGCGGCCAATCCTCCGGGTTACAGGTAGCGGCCAGCGCTTCAACCTGCTGCCATATCGCATCCGCACGGGGCGGCCATTCCGGATTGGGCTCGGTCGACATATTCATCAATAATTGACGTTCCTGCCGCACGAGCAATTGTTGCAAGCCATAGCCCAAAACGCCGCACACCACCATCGCGATCAACCAATACAGTAGATTTCCGCTTTGCCATAACCAAAGTACGCCAAAACCCAGCAAGGCCAGCACGGGCAATAACAGCAGAATGACTACCAGTAATCGTAACGGATCAACGGTTGGCGGCGGTTTTTTCATTTGGATTGACTCCGTAATCGCTCTTTGAGCAGGGAGGTACCCTGTTCCAGCTCCTGCGCATAAATCCTGCGTAATGTTTTTTGGTCAACCTTCAAGCCATCTTTGCGCCTGGCAAAAAAATAGATCGCCGCTTTTCCTAACGCGTAAGTGGTGGCGCCGCTGGAACTGGCGCCCCATACGGCGCCTATCGTTTGCCCCCAGAAGGGAATCACCTTGACCACAGCGCGGCTCAGCATGCGCGTAAGAAAGCCGGACGCGATCCCCGCCCCCACTAATCCGAGAAATTCCGTGATCGTGCTTCTATCCCAATACTGCCCGTAGAGCAGCGCCAGACTATGCAAAAGTTTAGCCTGCACCGCGGATACAGCCACCAGGTCCACCACCGGCAAAGCGCCCAATCCTGCCGCGGTGAGCGAGTAACCGACGATATGCTGGTGCGCAGTGCGCGCATATAGATCATGCACTTCCTTATCGCCGCTCAACTGATGTTGCAATCCTAACGATGTCAATGACTCGATAGCCTGCCACAATGCTTCCAGCCCATAGTCATGCGGTTCAAATCCATCTTCAGGCAGGGTTAAATCCACAGCCACCCAGTGCATGGGTGCAAAACCGGGTAATTTTTTCAAAGCATCGCGTTGTGCCTGCAAGGCGCGGCGCAAATCAAGCGGGAGCGTTTCCGGTAAGGGATCATCCTCATAAGGCCAGGGATGCATATGGCCATGTCCGTTAGGATATAGTTCGTGCAAACCCGTTTGCACGATCAGCACAGGCCATTCGGGGTGACGCTGACGGATGGCATGCAACACTTCAAACACTGCAGCCTGATTGATATCAGCCACTTTCATCACGGCAACCAGCAAATGCGCCTGGGATTCGCAATACTGAATATCGTCACCCGGATCATAGGCAACTTCTCCCAAGCCGCGCGTATCCAAAAACCTCACAATAGGGATGTCGGCGGGAAAATCATAGAAACGGGAATTGCGCGTGCATGGTTGAAAACCATTGCCGATCTCGGCCGCTGCGCTACCGGTCAATGCCCGGATAATCGAAGTCTTACCCGCTTGTGTTTTGCCCAACAGCCATAACACCGGTACCGGCATCTTGGCGCGCGCTTCACGCAAAGAGGCTTCCAGCAAGTTTTCATCGACTCTGGGCTCCAACAAAGCCGTCCGCAATTGCTCCCAGTAGTTCGTCCAGTTTTTCAGATCGCTTAATTTCATCACGTTGTCATCTTATCATCAGTAAAGACGGAGTTAAGCTTGAATCATCACGCATGGTGTTCAAATCCATGCAATTTTTTAATCTTCTCCGGGAAAAGAAGGCATAAAAGGCGTTATTACATCATTTTTACCCCATCGTAAGGCTGTTAAAATACTTATTATTTAAACCATAAAAGAAAAAAATTGACCTTTGATATCAAATAGGTTACTTATGCAATTTGAAGTTCAATCTTAAAAAAGGGAAGACCAATGAAACTAAGTAAAAAAATGCAAGGCTTTTTTTCTTTGACCGCTGCCATGATGTTCATGACCACAGCGCCTTACAACGTGAATGCCGGAATGGAACCTTTTGTCGGTGAGATCAGCTATGTCGCATTCAACTTTGCACCGCAAGGTTGGTATCAATGTGATGGGCAAACCCTCCCTATCAACCAGTATCAAGCGCTCTTCTCCTTGCTGGGCACTAATTACGGTGGCAATGGGACCACCACCTTCGCCCTGCCTGACATGCGAGGCAGGGTTCCGGTACATCAGGGACAACACCCCGGCGGTTCGATGTTCACCCTGGGCCAATCCAGCGGCGCGGAAAACATGGCACTGACTGTGAACAATATGCCCGCCCATAATCACCCGGCTACGGCGACCTCGGCTTCCACATCAGCCTTGGCACCGGGTGGTACCGCAACCTCGACATTGAAAGCGGTGAATAGCGACGCGGACATAAAAACCGCGGCAGGAAATTCTCTGGCCAATGCCAAAGGATTGAACAGCGCGTACTCCGCCTCCGCGCCGAATGTCAGCATGAGTCCCGCCTCGATCGAGACTACGCTCGATGGACTCAATATCGTCACCACGACAAGCACCAACGTCGATGTTGGCGTGGCGGGCGGTTCTCAACCCTTTTCGATAATGCAGCCGTATACTGTTGTGAATTGCATTATTGCCTGGAATGGCGTTTATCCTTCGCGGCCCTAGTCTTGTTCAAGTGTGGTTATTTGATATTTCTGCCGACAGAAATATGAAGAAAGCTTTGTGGGCATTGCTGTGCGCCGTGACTTTTCTGTCTGAAGCTTGGGCGGATAAAGTAAACGGCGTAGATGCACCAGCAAGCGACCATCCGACCTTGCAAGATGCCCAGGACGCATTGGCATCCGGCAATTATGCCAAGGCTTTTAACGGATATCATAATGCCGCTGTACAAGATAAAAATGCCTTGGCGCAGTTTTCAGTGGGGCTTTTTTACCAGAATGGCTGGGGGCGCGAAATCGATCCGATTACCGCCTGCCGGTGGTTCGAGAAATCTGCGCAGGGCGGCATTCCAGTAGCTCAGCATTTGGCCGGCGTATGTTTTGACGAAGGCATACACCATGTGAAAGATCCGGCTGCAGCGGCCTACTGGTTCCGGAAAGCAGCTCAGGCAGGACACCACTATTCGTACTGCCATCTTGCCAATCTACTGATGACTGGACGAGGTTTCCCCAAGGATCCCGTAAAGGCGCTGGAACTCTGTCACCCAGTGGCGCAGCAAGGATCCCCACCCGCACAGCTATGGATGGGAAAATTTTACCTGCGAGGCGATCCGGCCATTCGGAATAAACAGGAAGCTTATCGCTGGTTTGCGGCTGCCGCGCAGAAACAAACACCTGAAGCTTTTTATTATCTGGGTCTGATCATGCAGAGTGATTCATCGGCCAATCAGGCACCGTCAGAAATCAGGCAAATGTTTGAACAAGCCGCTGCGCTTAAATATGTCCCGGGTTATTTTCAAGCAGGCAAACATTTCTACGATGCGGAACCGGATCCGGGAACCGGTCAATTGTCCGCAGAGCACTTGGCAAAAGCTTATTTATGGCTTTCAGCGGCAATACAACAATCTCAAAACCCGGAAGAAATCTCGGTTGCAAAATCGATGGTGCAGCAGATCCTCGCCGTCATGCCGGAAACATGGCTAGCCGAGCTTGATCAGAAAATTGCACAGCATTTACAGTGAAATTAAGCAGAGGCTGTTTGATGAAACTCAATCGCAGCGGTATCCAAGCGATCATCATGGAAACGATCACGCTTGAATAATGTATTTTCAGAAACAATGATTAGCCTGAAGTTTTAGAACATTCAAAGGAGCCACGCAATGACCACTACAAATTTCGATAGCGATCCGCTAGTCACTAACGATGGCGTTACTTCGGCCACCTACAGCGGATGGACTTTTGGTGCCAGCAGCGCAGTTGATTTCGCAAATGCCAATTCATCAAATCTACCAACGCTTTTGAATCAATCCGGCGGACGATCCATTATTTCCAATTATGGCGGCGCCAATGTAACCGATTTCTACTTCAAATCTTCTGATGGCTCTGATTTTCAGCTCAATTCATTCGAAATTGACAATGGTCCGAATGGTGCTTCAACTTCTCTGACCATCGCCGGTTATCGGGATAATGCTTTGATCGTTAGCGCGGAATCCGTCAATTTAATAACCAGCGATGGAGCTGGAAATATCACTTATACGCAGCAAGACAACGCCGGATCAAGCTATAGCGGACTACTGACTTTTAATTCCGCATTCAACAATATTGATGAGATACGTTTTGTTTTTGGCAGTGCGGTAGAACTGACCGTTGATGATATTGAATCGTCCCGGTATTTCCGGAGATAAAATGGTTTGAGAGGAGGAAGAGATGAAAAACCAAATCAGTTATTCACCGGAAGTACGAGAACGAGCGGTAAGATTGGTATTCGAGCAACAAAAGAAGCATGAATCGCAATGGATGGCGATCAAGTCGATCGCATCAAAGATTGGCTGTACAGCGGAGACGTTGCGCACCTGGGTAAGACGAACAGAGATTGATCAGGGAATTCGAGGCGGCCTGTCGACTGCGGATCGTGAGCGGCTCAAGGAATTGGAACAGGAGAATCGGGAATTAAAGCGAGCTAACGAGATATTACGTAAGGCATCGGCCTATTTCGCGCAGGCGGAGCTCGACCGCCGACCGAAATGATGGTGACATTTGTCGATAGCAACAAAGCGGAATACGGGGTCGAGCCAATCTGCAATGAAATCTGGATTGCCCCGTCGAGCTACTACGAACACAAAGCGCGCGAGCGAGATCCCGATCGATTGCCTGACCGCATCAAGCGGGATATGAGACTAGAACTTGATATACAGCGGGTATGGAAAGACAATTTCCGAGTTTATGGTGCTCGCAAAGTATGGCGGCAGTTGCTGCGAGAAGGTATTGGTGTTGCTCGTTGTACGGTCGAGCGGTTAATGAAGAAGCTTGGAATACAAGGTGTTCGACGCGGCAAAAAGTGTTGGACAACCATTTCGGACGATTTGCTTGACCGGCCAACGGACAAGGTTAACCGGCAATTTGTAGCTGCCCGGCCCAATCAACTGTGGGTGGCGGATATTACATTTGTAGCGACATGGACAGGATTTGTTTATGTGGCTTTTATCACCGATGTTTTTGCCCGGTATATTGTTGGCTGGCGAGTGAGTCGTTCATTGCGAACGGAACTGATACTGGATGCATTGGAACAGGCGCTATGGGCACGGCGGGGAACCTCAGGATTGATTCATCACAGTGATCGAGGCAGCCAGTATTTATCGATTCGCTATACGGAACGTTTGGCGCAGGCAAATATTGACGCCTCTGTCGGAAGCATCGGAGATTCTTATGACAACGCGCTAGCCGAAACCATCAATGGTTTGTACAAGACCGAAGTCATACGGCATCGCGGTCCTTGGCGTAGTATCGAAGAAGTAGAATTTGCCACATTGGAATGGGTGGATTGGTTCAACAATCGAAGACTGCTGGACGCAATCGGATATGTCCCACCGGCAGAATTTGAAAAGGCGTATCATCGCCAACAGGAAGAGTCAGCTGATGCAGCTTGATTCAAGAAAACATGTCTCCGGAAAATCCGGGGCGATTCATATTGACATTTCAGCAGCGGTTGTCCCTCCCACGATCACCTCAGCCACTTACGACGCCAGCACCAATTCGTTGATCGTCACGGGTACCAACATGGTTGCTACCGGCGATGCACTGAATGATATCGATGTTTCAAAACTCACCCTGACCGGACAAGGCGGCGCAACGTATGCCCTGACTTCCTCAAACGTTGAAATATCTTCAGCCACTCAGTTCACCGTTGCTTTAAATACCACCGATCAGATCAATGTGGAAGGATTGCTGAATAAAAACGGCACTTCTTCGGTAGGCGCAACCACCTATAATATCGCAGCAGCGGCTGACTGGAATCCTGCTCAAACCGGTAACGCAGATACTACAGGTAACGCAATCACTGTCAGCAATGTGCAAACACCAACGATTACCTCCTCCGCCTACGATGCCAGCACCGGAACTCTGGTCGTTACCGGATCAAATTTCGTTCAAGCGAACGGCGCAACCAATGACATCACAGCCAACAAGCTTACATTTACCGGCGAAGGCGGCAGCACCTACACACTAACGGATAGCAGCAATGTTGAAATCACCTCGGGTACGGTTTTTACGGTTACCCTCAGTGCCACCGACAAAGCCGCCATTAATCAGATTATTAACAAAAATGGCACCAGCTCCACTGGCGCCACAACATATAACTTAGCCGCTGCCGATGACTGGAACACCGTAATCGGCAATACCGATATTTCAGATGCGACCGGCAACGGCATTACCGTCTCCAACGTAGCCGCACCCACGATCACATCTGCCACTTTTGACGCCAGCACCGGGGCGCTGGTGGTCACCGGCAGTGGCTTTTTAAAAGTAAACGGTGCCACGAATGACATCGATGTCTCCAAACTGACTTTTACGGGTGAAGGCGGCAACACTTACACATTGACCGATTCCTCTGATGTCGAGATCACCTCCGGCACGGCATTCACCGTCACCCTGAGCGGTACCGACAAAGCCGCGATCAATCTGATCGTCAACAAAAACGGTACCGCTTCAACTATTGGCACGACCTACAATCTGGCTGCTGCGGAAGACTGGGCAGTGGGTGCCGATGCTGCGGTTGTCGTTGCTGATCTCACCGGCAATGGCATGACCGTTTCCAATGTTGCTGTCCCCACTATCACCTCGGCAACCTATAGCGCCAATACGGGTGCATTGGTAGTTACCGGAACCAATTTCCTGAACTCCAGCAGTGTAACCCTCGACATTGTTGCCAACAAATTTACGTTTACCGGCGAAGGCGGCTCCACATATACGCTGACCGATTTCAGCAATGTCGAAATCACATCCGGTACGGCATTCACCATTACGTTGAGCGCTACCGACCAAGCTGCGATCAATCAGATTATCAATAAAAATGGCACGTCCTCGACTGGCGGCACGACCTACAATCTGGCCGCTGCGGAAGATTGGGCCGCCGGTGCCGATGCCGCGGTTACCGTAGCCGATACGACAGGCAATGGCATCACCGTATCCAATGTAGCCGTGCCCGTCATGACGTCGGCAACCTATGATTACAGCAGCAATGTACTGACTGTCACCGGAACCGGCTTTTTGCAAAATAGCGGCGCTGTTAATGACATTGACCTGTCCAAGCTGACCATCACCGGTGAAAGCGGCGCGACTTATACGCTGACCACCGCCACGGATGTGGACATCACACCAGGAGGTACTGAATTCTGGACAACATTGACTGGCGCGGATCTGATCAATGTTGAGTCGCTGCTGAATAAGGACGGCACATCATCGATCAGCAACACGACCTACAATCTCGCTGGCGCTGAGGATTGGGCCGCCGGCGCCGATGCCGCAGTAGCGGTAGCCGATCTCACCGGTAATGGCATCACGGTCAGCAACTATGCCGCACCTGCGATTACCTCCGCCACTTTTGACGCCAGCACTAATGTTCTGACGGTAACCGGAACCAATTTTGTTACCAACAGTGGCGCAAACAACGACATTGCAGTTTCCTTGCTGACATTAACCGGCGAAGGCGGCAATTACACATTAACTTCTTCGGATGTTGAGGTCACTTCGGCAACCGCCTTCAGCGTCACGCTGAACGCAACCGACCAATTGGCCGTGCACGGCTTGCTGAACAAGAACGGCACCGCTTCTTCCGGCGCAACCACTTATAATATCGCGGCGGCTGAAGACTGGATGGCCGGAACCGCCGCTTCCGTCACCGTCGCTGATCTCACAGGCAATGGCGTCACGGTCAGCAATGTCCAGACACCTACGATTACTTCGGCAACCTACGACTCGGATTCGGGTATCCTGGTCGTTACCGGCACCCATCTATTTAACAAGACCGGCGCCAGTAATGATGTGGTCATTTCCACATTAACCTTGACCGGCGGCATTGCCGATGCCACGTATACCATCACCAGTTCTTCGGATGTGGAAATCACTTCGGCCACTTCTTTCAGCGTTACCCTATCCGGCACGGATAAAACCAACGTGGATGCATTGCTGGACCAAACTGGCACGACGTCATCGGGTGGCTCTACCTATAACCTGTCCGCTGCAGACAACTGGCTGGCTGGTGCTGATTCTGCGACTGATATTAGCGACACGACCAATGCAATAACCGTTTCAATCAATCCAAGAATCACCTCAGCGACTTATGATGCATCTTCCGGTGCCTTAGACGTCACCGCCACTAATCTGCAAGCCAACGGCGGCGGTGCCGACATCGATGCATCGCTCTTTACGTTCACCGGCGAAGACGGAACCACTTATACGTTGACCGATTCCGCCGATGTCGAAATCACTTCCGCCAGCGCATTCACCATCGCGTTAAGCGCTACCGACAAGGCCGCCATCAATCAGATCGTCAATAAAAACGGTACCGCTTCCACCGGCGGAACTACTTACAATCTGGCTGCCGCGGATGACTGGAACACTCAGGTCACCAGCGGCAATACCTCAGATACGACCAGCAACGGCATCACCGCCTCCAATGTAACCGCACCGGCCATCACGTCCGCCGCCTACGACGCCAGTACCGGCGCACTGGGAGTCACCGGCAACGGTTTCCTGAAAGCTGGCGGCGCAACTAATGATATTGATGCATCCAAATTCACCTTCACCGGCGAAGGCGGTGAAACCTATACACTGATTGATTCCGCCGATGTCGAGATCGCCTCCGGCACCGCGTTTACAATCACATTAAGCGCCACCGACAAAGCCGCTATCAACCAGATCGTCAATAAAAATGGTACCGCTTCCACCGGTGCCACCACGTACAACCTGGCTGCAGCGGAAGATTGGGCGACCGGTGCCGATGCAGCCGTCAACGTGGCCGACACTACCGGCAACGGCGTGACCGTTTCCAATGTCGTCGCGCCTGTGATCACTTCGGCGACGTACAACACGGGGACCGGCATATTGGTAGTGACCGGCAGCGGCTTCCTGAAAACCAATGGTGCAGGCAACGATATTGATGCTTCTAAATTCACATTCACCGGTGAACTTAGCGGAACTCGCACCTTGATCGATTCCGCCAGTGTTGAGATCACCTCCGGCACCACGTTCACGATCACTTTGGGTGCAGCCGATAAAGCCGCTGTCAATCTTCTTTTGAATAAAACCGGCACGGTATCCAATGATGCGACCACTTACAATCTGGCCGCTGCGGAGGATTGGGCGGCAGGCGCCGATGCCGCCGTCAATGTGGCAGATCTCGCAGGTAATGGCATTACCGTAACCGTTGCGACTTCATCTTCCGGCGGTGGCGGCAATGGCGGCTCAACGACCACGACGGTCGATGGCGTTGAAATTGCCACGACAACGCAGTCGGACGGCACCGTAATAACCACCCTATTGCCCATCACGGGAACACGGGAAGACGATCCGTCTTCACTGCTGAATGATCACGCGGATATTCCGCTGATTACCGGAACATCGGGCAACACCTTGCTGACTATCAGCTTACCCACCGGCGTGGGCGTTAATGCCCAGGGTTTGCCTCAGGAAATGAATCTGACGGATGCCAGAAGTGATCTGATCCAACGTATCGCACAACAAGCCGGAATCGATAGTGCGGATGAAAGAGTTGTTAATCCGGTTGAAAATTTCTTGTCCACGCTCAATTCTGAAACCACACTAAGCATTCGCGCCGTAACCCCCACAATTAACAGCAATCAGGCCCCGGAACTCCCGATTATCATTACGGGTACGGAAAATACCGGCAATCCCCGGCAGGCACTGATAATCGACGCCAGTAATCTGCCTCCCGGCAGCATTCTTCAATTAATGAATGTCGCGTTTGCATTTATTATCGGAGCAGCCAGCATAGCAGGAGGCGCCGGTGAAAACTATGTCGTAGGTGACGATAACAATCAGTACATCGTGTTGGGTGCTGATAATGATGTTTTGTTTGGCGGCGGCGGCGATGATACGATCGGTAGCCTTGGCGGCGACGATCAGACTTCGGGCGATGCCGGCAATGATATCGTTTTCGGTGGCAGCGGCAACGATCGATTAAGCGGTGGAAGCGGAAATGACCGACTCAACGGCGGATTGGGTTTCGATACTGCGGTACTGGAAGGGGAATTATCAGATTACCGGATTGAAATCAGCAATGACAACGTCACGCTGACACAACTCAGTAATGAAGAGACGGATACATTGACGGATATCGAATTGCTCCAATTTGCTACAGGCAGTAGCACAGTCATAGCTTACTCTGAGAATGAAGCGGTTGCGCATCATCTGGCAAAAACGTGGCTGAAGCGTGATTTAACAGCTGTTGAAGGCAACGCGGTACAGAACTAGGAGGATGCGACTCCTGATGATATCCTGACAGCTTTTTACAACCTTCCTGAAGCCATTGGATTCCAAGATAAGACCAGTGATGAATTGCTCGCAGGCCTGAACACCAATCCGTCGATTATCCGCCTGGACGCAATCCGAAACTTTACGGGCAGCGATGAAAACGATCTCGGTTATCTGCCGCTGGGATTATCCATAAATGCCGATGGTGGTGCAGGCCATGATGTTCTGCAGTTGCCGGGCACGCGTGAGAATGTGCATGTGGAATTTTCAGGTGACTGGCTGGAATTAACGCAATTAAGTGATGGCGCCATGTTGAATCTGAAGAATGCTGAAATGATTGCCTTTGATAATGGAGAATCGGTTGTCATTGCACACAATGCAACCGAAGGGATTTTAGGCCGCCTATTCCATAGCTTCTTCGATCGGGATGCCACTATGGCTGAATGGCAATTGGGGCGGGAAGCCCTGCAAGATCAGATCGATCCTGACACAATTCTGGATTGGTTCCAGCAGCGCGCCGATCTGGATGCGTTAACCGACGCAGACTACGTACAAACAGTCTATTCCCGGACACTGGATCGCTCCGCCACAGACGATGAGCTCAGCGTGCAAATGTCGCGGTTGGCTAACGGCCAAATTGAGCGAAAATGGCTGGCTGTCGAAATTGCACAGGGCAGCGAGGCAGCAACCCATTTGATTGGCAGCGTGATGCTGCAGGAAGGATGGATATGAAGTCCTATAAACCTTCAGAAATTTTATGCACTGTAATTGCTGAAAAATTGGCGCAACCCAATTCAACACGACTCAACCTGTACTTTATCAATTGAGAGCAATCAGTTGCACTACGCCAATGAGATTCTGGTCGCCATGATGACAAGCGCAATAACGGGCAAGAAAATATATAAATGATCCTGGCCATGATTACGAATATTGATTTTCATAACCATCATAAATGGAATAGATAACAAGAAAGTGTGCTGCACAGCTTGCAAAACCAGAGGAGACACTTGCAAATCCCTCATAAATATAAAAGCCACAAACCCGATAATGAGAAGAACCAACAGCTCAAAGTCTGACAAAAGGATAATTTCTTTACATTCGGTGAACGCCAAATTCAACACCACCCACAACCATGCTATCGCTGATAGTGCCCTTAGATATTCATGAAGCCAGGAAAAATGAACCAGCACTGAGAGATTGTAGACCAGTATCAGCGCAAAAATATTTAAATACAAAGTGCCATGCAGAATACTTAAATCCGCCGCACGACGCTTACGAAAGGAAAAAAATACCAACAATACCGCAAGGCCAAATAACATCAGAACCTTACTACCACTTAAACCAAGCAATGGCGCAAGCAGCGCAGGAAGCAGCAATGCTACTAGTATTGAGATACCAATCGAATGCCACCTATCAAGCCAGTGAGCTATCAATTTATAAATATCAGATTGCCTGAATTTATCAAAGTAATGAATCGTCCATTTTTTGCTGCGAATACCGGTTCTTCGCACGAACAAGAACCATGAAAACACCAATAATCCTGCGCTGATCAAACTCAAAAAAATGACCCAATCCGGTTTGGATTGCAGCATGATCGCCAATAAACCGAAAGCAAACATCGCAAGATAGATCACAGATACTACTGTCGGATGAGACAAACCAATATCAATCAAACGATGGTGCAAATGCGTTCGATCAGAAAGAAATGGACTGTTCTTAGAAGAAATGCGCCATGTCATTACTGATAATGTATCAAACAATGGCAGCGCAATTACCATAGCAAGCGCGGATAACGGCAATTGCGGAGCAGTATGACTCAAACTGACAAGCATCACCCCTAACACATAACCCAGCATCATACTCCCGCTATCGCCCATAAAAACTCTCGTGGGATAGCTGTTGTGACGCAAGAAACCAATAATTGCACCAATTAGAGAAATAGCAATTATCATTAACCACTCGCGATCAACGCTCCAAGCAAAATAACCTAAGAATACCAATGCAATTACTGAGATTCCACCCGCCAGACTATCCAGGCCATCTGCAAAGTTAAGTGCATTTATGATGCCCACCAAGAGAAATACCGTGAAAATCACTGATGTTTTACCCAACTCGATGTCACCAATGCTTAGAATATCTCCAATATACTCAACTTGCATACCGCTCAGATAAACAAATAATGTTGCGGATAAAAATTGCCCCAGGAACTTCCAGCCTGGTGAAATTTCCATTATGTCGTCAATGGCACCGGTTATGACGATTGCGATCAATCCTGTCAAAAAGGCAATAAAAAAAGCGTTCACTGGAAGAAAAATCAAGCAAATTATCACAAAACTAATTGAAATCGCTATGCCACCCATGCGCGGCTTTGGCGTTGTATGAATACTCCGGAGTTTTGGAATATCTATCGCTCCGATCTTCTGAGCCAGGCGGGAAGTAATCGGCATAAGCAGCATGGACAAGAAAATTGCCAAAGATAAAATTAACCCAGTGAATTCTAATGACATTTCAGCCATAAAAGCACTGACTATTCGAAACGCCCACTACAGGATTGCATCATAACAACAGGCGCTTTTGTCCAATTCACCAGTTTATCGGCTGCTTCGATGTCAATAAACCTGTTCCCGGCCAACCATAGATCCAGTTTCTTATATGCGCCTTTCAAGCCTATATAGGATTTAAATCTTCGATAGAACGGAATATTTAAAACGGGTTGATCAACATCAAAATCACGTGGATGAAAGTATGTCATCACGTAATCAGTCTGATTGGTCAATTTCTGAATCACCCAGAACGGCATTAGTCTGAAATATCCTCCTCCGGAAAATACTAATTTTTTACCCAAAACATTCCCGACACCAATTGGAAATTCTTTAATTTGTCCGCTTGCACAACCTAACAAGGAAGGCCGTGCTCGGCCAAAGCTTTTATAGCCGCCATGTCCCCGTTCAATGGGAAAAATGGAACTATCTCTTTCGATTCCATTCTCAAGCAGAGCTTCGACTATCCAGGTATTTCCTCGAATAAAGGAGAACCCTGGCGCTCGATAGGTTTTAACTTTTTTACCAGTAATATCTTCCAGAGTACAAATTGAACGTCTTAAATCTTCTCGGAATTGATGTCGGGTTTGCTGGTAGACCAGTTGGTGCATATGCGAGTGGGAAGCAACTTCAAAACCAAGCTCATCAATTCGGCGAATAATTTCCGGATAATGTTTACCCACCCAACCCAAACAAAAGAAAGTTGCGCGGTGTCCGTGCAGCAAGGTTAATTCCAGCAAACGATCGACATTGGCATGAATTCGTGGCTTAAAATTGCGCCAATGAGCTTCCGTAGCGGTACACTCAATGTCCAGCATATGAAACCAATCCTCGATATCGTAAGTCAGAATATTCATCTTAACGAAATGCGCGCAATATTTTATAAAATCAGCTCAATATAAAATCTTGTCAGTTTCTTGATAGAAAAAAGATTATACGCAAACAGCATATCTCATTCTCTTAAAATAATATATATGTCAAATAATTAACACTGAATGAAATACTGCTCTTAAGAACTCTGCGGCAATTTCCGGAATGGTGTTACCCAATCCCCGATAATCAACTTTGGTGAAATAATGATCAATGTTGATTGTAAAATCAGCACGGTGGTTTCTGTGATGTAGCGGTAGAAGATATTATTTGTTTTGAAGCTATACATGATGCATTTTTTGGTTTGAATCTAAAAGATGATGCTCTGGATTGATCGGTAATGTACTGTTTTATGTACTTAATTCTAATACAACTGTGTAAATGAAATCGCGGATTCAACTATGAAGTGCAACTTTTGTAAGGAAGTTTATAGGGAAGCTGCGGTAGTATCGGAGCTGCTTAAACGACCAAGTAAAAGGAGCGCAGATGAAGCACTACAAGCAGCTCACCAGAGAACAACGATACCAGATTTCTGGTTTGAAGAAAGCGGGATTGAACCAATTGAATCGCCCCGGATTTTCCGGAGACATGTTTTCTTGAATCAAGCTGCATCAGCTGACTCTTCCTGTTGGCGATGATACGCCTTTTCAAATTCTGCCGGTGGGACATATCCGATTGCGTCCAGCAGTCTTCGATTGTTGAACCAATCCACCCATTCCAATGTGGCAAATTCTACTTCTTCGATACTACGCCAAGGACCGCGATGCCGTATGACTTCGGTCTTGTACAAACCATTGATGGTTTCGGCTAGCGCGTTGTCATAAGAATCTCCGATGCTTCCGACAGAGGCGTCAATATTTGCCTGCGCCAAACGTTCCGTATAGCGAATCGATAAATACTGGCTGCCTCGATCACTGTGATGAATCAATCCTGAGGTTCCCCGCCGTGCCCATAGCGCCTGTTCCAATGCATCCAGTATCAGTTCCGTTCGCAATGAACGACTCACTCGCCAGCCAACAATATACCGGGCAAAAACATCGGTGATAAAAGCCACATAAACAAATCCTGTCCATGTCGCTACAAATGTAATATCCGCCACCCACAGTTGATTGGGCCGGGCAGCTACAAATTGCCGGTTAACCTTGTCCGTTGGCCGGTCAAGCAAATCGTCCGAAATGGTTGTCCAACACTTTTTGCCGCGTCGAACACCTTGTATTCCAAGCTTCTTCATTAACCGCTCGACCGTACAACGAGCAACACCAATACCTTCTCGCAGCAACTGCCGCCATACTTTGCGAGCACCATAAACTCGGAAATTGTCTTTCCATACCCGCTGTATATCAAGTTCTAGTCTCATATCCCGCTTGATGCGGTCAGGCAATCGATCGGGATCTCGCTCGCGCGCTTTGTGTTCGTAGTAGCTCGACGGGGCAATCCAGATTTCATTGCAGATTGGCTCGACCCCGTATTCCGCTTTGTTGCTATCGACAAATGTCACCATCATTTCGGTCGGCGGTCAATGGAATGGACGCCTTCATCTGATGTTGACGTATAACTCTCAAATGGGACATCCCAAACCTAACCACACAAAATCGAGGAGACTACTATGAGCAAGATCACCATCACTGGCATTGATCTGGCAAAGAACATATTCCATCTACATGCTGTCGATAGTACTGGCAGGCAGGTCAAGGCAATCAAGCTTTCACGTTTGAGACTGAGCGAATATCTGCATCGTAGCGAGCCAGTTACGGTTGCAATGGAGGCTTGTGCCAGCGCCCATCACTGGGGCAGGTTATGCCAGTTACTGGGCCATGAAGTCCGACTGATTTCGCCACAATTCGTCAAACCATTCGTCAAACCATTCGTCAAATCCAATAAGAACGACCGTAACGATGCACGTGCTATTTGCGAGGCGGCACAACGTCCTGACATGCATTTTGTTCCAGTAAAAACTGTCGAGCAACAGGCGGTTCTGAGTCTGCATAGGGTACGCGAGATGCTGATAGGCCAGCGAACAGCCACTATAAATCAGCTGCGCGGATTATTGACTGAATTCGGTTTAACAGCCCCAGCAGGGCGCAGAGCATTGCATAACACAATCCCCGCTATGCTTGAGGATCTTATGAAGATCTCGCCCACATTTCTCGTCAGCTGCATCAGGCAGCAATGGGAGCATATCGGAGAACTGGATCAGCGTATCGACAACGTAACCTCACAAAAAGACCTCTGCACAACCGCAAGAATTTTGCTGTAGCGACAGAGAAAATTTTCCAAGTGACACTTGTTGCACGTCACTTTAATAGAAAGTGAAGTTTTTTCCTTTTTTTAGGTGAATTTTTCCCCTTTTATGTAATATTTGGACGGATCGCTCCCCTTAATGGTTGGTCTACGAAGATTTTGTTGGCTGCTTTCTTTAGATTCATGCAGATACTTTTCAGTATGACTTGGGCGTTGACTTTCGTCGTACCGAAGTAGCTGGCGCGTCCCATTCTGAATAAGCGTTTGATTGTGCCGAAACACTGTTCGACAATATAGCGTTTTTTACTGATCAATTGATTCGCCAGCTTCTGGCGTGACGAGAGGGGTTTATTCTTGTACGCGCGATGCATGATTGCGCTCTTGATCTTTTGCTTTCTTAGAAATTGCCGATTGGCATTGCTGGCGGATCCCTTGTCGGCATACACCCGATTCGCCTCGATATGCGCACCATCGATAGCGGCTTCGAAATGCATCATTTCGCTCTGGTTGGCAGGGGCGGTGTGAACCCCGCGCACATAGCCGTCTTGTGCGTCCACCACCAGGTAACTGCGGTAGCCAAACTGCGACTTCCTGCCTTTCTTTAGCCAGGTCGCATCCGGATCCGCGCTTTGTTCTTCGATACAGTTGATTCCAGGTTGACTGCCATCTTCAAACTGAACAACCTTACCTTCTTCGGCATCCACTTCCAGTGTGATGGTCTTTTTAGGGCGTGCCGCTGACTCAATCAGCGTGGCATCAATGACCGCTCCTGTCGCACCCTTGATCATCAATCCGTGGCATTGAAGCTGTTCATTAATAGAGGCCAGCAGATCATCTAGCCGGTCGTTGGTTATTAGCCGGTTACGGAACCGGCACAAAGTGGTTTCGTCCGGTATCGCATCCGACAAGGACAGTCCGCAAAATTGCAGAAAATCAATGCGTACACACAGTGCTTGCTCCAACGCAGCGTCCGATAAACTATGCCACTGACCTAGCAGGATCGCTTTGAACATCAACAACCCATCAAACGGCTCTTGGCCTCCACCATGCGATAACTCGCGCTTGTATAAACCCGTAAGTTTCGGACGTAAGTCCTCCCACTCAATTAGGGCATCAATCTTCACCAGAACATTTTCTCGCTTCAATCGCTCTGCTAATTCCAGTGTTCCAAAACTCATCTGCATCTTTTGCTCCAACTGTCTTTTAACCCCCTCTATTTTAGTTGGTTATTGCACTGCCAGGCGAGGTTGTGCAGGAATCTTCAAATTGAAATGCATGCCCGTCAGTCTGACGTTACGCGTCGTCTGCAGACGATTCCTGGCATTGGTCCAATTACCGCTTCAGCATTAGAAGCATACGTTGGCAACGCCACTCAGTTTCGGGCAGGACGGCAGTTGGCCGCATGGTTAGGTTTAGTCCCTAGACAGCACTCGACAGGAGGCAAACCCGTGCTGCTAGGAACCAGCAAGCGTGGTGACGGTTATTTACGCAGGCTCCTCGTGCATGGCGCGAGAGCCGTCGTAGCCACTGTGCGCAGTTCTCCCAATGTACAAAAGCAGGACAAGACTATTATGGGATGGGTGGCCAGAAAACACATGAACGTGGCAGTCGTGGCTATGGCTAATCGCAATGCCCGCATTGCCTGGGCCGTGATAACACAAAAGCGGAATTTTGATAGAAATTTCCGCGATCAATTGGCAAACCAGTTGGCAGCGACCTAGCTGAGACTACAACTTTATATCTCTTTCTTGATTGCTACAGGTGACTAATTGACGTGATGGCATAGACAGGTCAGACCGGTGCTGGCAAAACCCGTGGAGCTCGATAGCAAGGACCAATAGGTCAATGCTGTGCGGTCGTTTGGGAGCCGACAAGCAGATTCCATCCTGGGCAGCGCATGGCCAAAATGAGCGCACAAATAGCCCGAATATACGACTGCGATCTTAACCTTCTACCCCAAAATGACAGAAAATCACTTGGCAAACTGGAGGCGTCCATATACGAGCTCCGCCTGCGCGAAATAGGCCGATGCCTTACGTAATATCTCGTTAGCTCGCTTTAATTCCCGATTCTCCTGTTCCAATTCCTTGAGCCGCTCACGATCCGCAGTCGACAGGCCGCCTCGAATTCCCTGATCAATCTCTGTTCGTCTTACCCAGGTGCGCAACGTCTCCGCTGTACAGCCAATCTTTGATGCGATCGACTTGATCGCCATCCATTGCGATTCATGCTCCTTTTGTTGCTCGAATACCAATCTTACCGCTCGTTCTCGTACTTCCGGTGAATAACTGATTTGGTTTTTCATCTCTTCCTCCTCTCAAACCATTTTATCTCTGGAAATACCGGGACGATTCAGAGAGGATTGTAAGAGAAGGCGAGGGCATTAAGCATCAAGCATAGTAGAAAGAGGATTTTCATCCAGGCCAAAACATAATCATCATTTTAACCGGCATAGTTCTTTGCAACAGAATCTTTTTCAATCTTTCCTAGCTACAATCAAATCCTGAAATGCACCGATATGCCGTTCAACACCGCTCCAAGGTCCTAAATACATATTGCTGATTGTCGTAAAAGAATGGGATTTGTAAAGATCAAGTATATAATCAACATCGTAAGCAACTGCAGCAGTAGATTTGTCTTGACTCTTTAGAAAATAATCTGGACCTTTTCCAGAAAGATCAAAAGGAAGGGCGTGTGATTTTATTGGATTGAGCAATTGTTCTCTGGCTAAGTTGTCAACTAAGAACCAAGTAGCTAAAAAATCACCTCCAGACCGTGTCCATTGCTGTACAAGTTTAAAATAATGCAGTAAATCTTCATTGTTCAAGTGAGTGCAAACAGAAGACATAAAGACAACATCAAATTCACCCAGATCAGGAAATTCATAGTTTATTAATTCACTTTTAGCAGAGGAATTATAGAACGTATTATGAATATCAGTATGAATAAATTCGAAGTGTGCCTTAGGAGCAGTAAGCGGTACAATGTTTTTCTGGCAAAAATCAACGGAATCTTTAACTATTTCCAATCCCACGTAGTGTCCATTCTTTAAAAAATGAGCAAGCGGATACGCAACGCGTCCAAGACCAGATCCAATATCTAGCACTCTAGAGTCTGGACTCAATTGGGTCGAGTGAGCTAGTTCTCGAAAAACAGCGCATCCAACTGATAAGAAATTATCCTTTGATCCACCAATGAGAGCAGCATTTTCTGGAACAACCACTTCTTTGGAGGTCATAACCTGCTGACACAGTTCTTCAATGTCCATATTTAACGCTCAACCCTGTTTTATATTAAAAAAAAACTGATACTTGGAGATTCAATGGGTGAAAGCAACACTTAAAAAGACCTCTGCACAACCGCAAGAATTTTGCTGTAGTGACAGAGAAAATTTTCCAAGTGACACTTGTTGCACGTCACTTTAATAGAAAGTGGAGTTTTTTCCTTTTTTTAGGTGAATTTTTCCCCCTTATGTAATATTTGGACGGATCGCTCCCCTTAATGGTTGGTCTACGAAGATTTTGTTGGCTGCTTTTTTTAGATTCATGCAGATACTTTTCAGTATGACTTGGGCGTTGACTTTTGTCGTACCGAAGTAGCTGGCGCGTCCCATTCTGAATAAGCGTTTGATTGTGCCGAAACACTGTTCGACAATATAGCGTTTTTTACTGATCAATTGATTCGCCAGCTTCTGGCGTGACGAGAGGGGTTTATTCTTGTACGCGCGATGCATGATTGCGCTCTTGATCTTTTGCTTTCTTAGAAATTGCCGATTG
Organism: Nitrosomonas ureae; assembly: GCF_001455205.1. Lineage (NCBI taxonomy): Bacteria > Pseudomonadati > Pseudomonadota > Betaproteobacteria > Nitrosomonadales > Nitrosomonadaceae > Nitrosomonas > Nitrosomonas ureae. The sequence continues at coordinate 2,526,050 of NZ_CP013341.1, read as the reverse complement.
GCATTGCTGGCGGATCCCTTGTCGGCATACACCCGATTCGCCTCGATATGCGCACCATCGATAGCGGCTTCGAAATGCATCATTTCGCTCTGGTTGGCAGGGGCGGTGTGAACCCCGCGCACATAGCCGTCTTGTGCGTCCACCACCAGGTAACTGCGGTAGCCAAACTGCGACTTCCTGCCTTTCTTTAGCCAGGTCGCATCCGGATCCGCGCTTTGTTCTTCGATACAGTTGATTCCAGGCTGACTGCCATCTTCAAACTGAACAATCTTACCTTCTTCGGCATCCACCTCCAGTGTGATGGTCTTTTTAGGGCGTGCCGCTGACTCAATCAGCGTGGCATCAATGACCGCTCCTGTCGCACCCTTGATCATCAATCCGTGGCATTGAAGCTGTTCATTAATAGAGGCCAGCAGATCATCTAGCCGGTCGTTGGTTATTAGCCGGTTACGGAACCGGCATAAAGTGGTTTCGTCCGGTATCGCATCCGACAAGGACAGTCCGCAAAATTGCAGAAAATCAATGCGTACACACAGTGCTTGCTCCAACGCAGCGTCCGATAAACTATGCCACTGACCTAGCAGGATCGCTTTGAACATCAACAACCCATCAAACGGCTCTTGGCCTCCACCATGCGATAACTCGCGCTTGTATAAACCCGTAAGTTTCGGACGTAATTCCTCCCACTCAATTAGGGCTTCAATCTTCACCAGAACATTATCTCGATTCAATCGCTCTGCTTTCCAGTGTTCCAAAACTCATCTGCATCTTTTGCTCCAGCTGTCTTTTAACCCCCTCTATTTTAGTTGGTTATTGCACTGCCAGGCAAGGTTGTGCAGGAATCTTTTAAATTGTATAGTTTACATTTTGGAGTGAGCTCATGAATTATCAACCCTCAAAACGAAGTTTTACGTATCATCAACAGGAAACCATGTGGCAGCTATGGTCACAAGGTAAATCGTTGAGTGAAATCGGCCGGCAATTGAATAAACATGCCGGTTCGGTATTTTGCTACTTACAAAAATCCGGTGGAATAAAGCCATCGCCACCCAAACGTTCGGTCAGGGACTTGTCATTACTAGAGCGTGAGGAAATATCACGAGGCCTATCGGCTAATTTATCCTTTAGGGCGATTGCCAGAAATCTCAACAGGGCCACGTCAACGGTTTCCCGAGAAATCAACCGCAATGGCGGACTATCGAAATACCGTGCCGTAGCAGCCGATAGACGCGCCTGGGTGAAAGCCAAACGGCCAAAGACCTGTAAGCCTAATGACGACGCCAACTTACGCGCTATCGTATCGGATAAACTGGCTAGCCAGTGGTCGCCAGAACAAGTGGCGGGTTGGTTGAAACAAACTTATCCTGAAGCATCGGCTATGCATATTTCACACGAAACCATCTATAAAACGCTGTTTATTCAATCGCGCGGTGCTTTAAAAAAAGAGCTGCTCCGGCAGTTGCGGACGCAACGGGTGATGCGTCAATCCAGGCACTTCAATACCAAAGGAAATGCCCGGGGCGGCATTATTGATGCAGTATCCATCCATGATCGGCCGCAAGAGGTGAACGATCGAATCATCCCGGGACACTGGGAAGGCGATTTAATCTGCGACACCCAAAAGTCGTATATCGCAACCTTAGTCGAACGAAGCTCCCGCTATACGTTGCTGGTTAAATTAACCGGGAACGATACTCATGCTGTGGTTAGTGCTATCACCCAGAAAGTCATTGAGCTGCCCCAGCAACTGAAAAAATCGTTGACCTGGGATCGAGGGATGGAATTGGCGCAGCACAAACTGTTCACTATTGATACCGATATCAAAGTCTATTTCTGTGATCCTAAGTCACCTTGGCAAAAAGGAACCAATGAGAATACTAATAAACTACTCCGTCAATATATGCCTAAGAAGACCGATCTATCCGTTTATTCACAGGAGCAACTCGACATGATGGCAGAAGAGTTAAATGATCGACCTAGAAAAACGTTGAATTTTTTATCGCCATCACAGAAAATTTCAGCAGTGTTGCAATGACCGGTTGAATCTCCAACACACTTTTTTATAAAGTCACGCTCCATCTTCACTTCTGCTAATTCTCGTTTAACTCTGGACAGCTCTAATTCAACTTCAGTCAGAGGCTTCTGATGCTTACCTACCAATGCAAGTTCTCCTCGTTTGTCAGCATAAACCCAATTCTTTAATGTGCTTTCCGGTAAAGAAAGCCGTTTTGCTGCCTCAACCAAAGTTAACCCACTTTCTTTAAAAAACTTAACTGATTGCTCCCTAAATTCCTGGCTATATTGTGCGCGGGGTAATTCCATCTCCATCCTCCATTTCATGTTCTCATTTTATGAAACTTCGGATTCCTTGAAAATCAGCATACCTCAGTACAGCGTCACTCATTGCTGGAATGGACGGAAGTTGAACGACTGATTTGGTTGGACATGAGCCCGGAACAAGCATCTTGCCGACTTGTACTGGAATGCGGGTTGAGAATCAGCCATGAGACGATCTACGTGTACATTTATGAAGACAAACGCCGTGGTGGCGACCTGTGGCAACACTTACGCTGCCAGAAACCACACAGAAAACGTTACGCCGGTGGTCAAGAACGCCGGGGTACGATCAAGAACCGGATCGGGATTAACGAACGCCCGGGGATTGTCGATCAGAAGAGCCACATAGGCGACTGGGAAGGCGGCACCGTGATCGACAAAGAACCATCGAGGCGCATTGGTCACATTGGCTGAACGGAAGTCGCGCTACATACTGGCAGCCCAAGTACCCGGCAAACAGGCATCGGGTGTGACGGCGGCGATAACGCGGCTGCTGCGTCCCCATAAAGACAAGTGCTACACCATGACATTCGACAACGGAAAAGAGTTTGCGGAGCATGAAACCATCTCGGCGAAACTCAATGCGGATGTTTATTTCGCTCACCCCTACCGTTCATGGGAGCGTGGCTTGAACGAGAACAGCAACGGGTTACTGCGTCAGTATTTCCCCAAGGTAATGGAGTTGATTGAGGTTACCCAAGAACAAGTGCAATGGGCGGTGGATAGACTCAACCATCGACCACGCAAAGTACTTGTATTCAGAACTCCGTTTGAGATATTCTTCGGGAAGACGGTACGCTACACCAAATCACCGTTAGGTGTTGCACTTCGAAATTGAATCCACCAATACTTACTGAAGGAAATCAATCAACAAATATTCTCCACCGCAAATTTCCCTTTTTTATAGCGATCAAGCCTGAATGAATCCCGCCATATCGAAAAACTTACTTCTTAGCGGTACACAAGTTTAACTACAATCGCTTTTTCTCGCGTTATTGCCTTACTTCTCAGAGAGTTTCATCTATTACTCACAATTTCTGTGGATAACTTTGTGAATAACACTTTATTTAGTTGGCTAACTTAAATATTTCTAAAGGTTTTTCTTGAATTGATTAATAAGTTAACACTTTAATTATATAAAATTTATCATATAGTTATGATAAGTTTATCAGATTGGCATGAAGTTATTTATGATAGCAATTGTATCTTACTGAAATTGTGGACGACTCAGAATGTCAAGAAAAATTTAAGTGCGCGGAAAAACACGCACCCCAAGTAAAAACTGACTCGACAATCCTCAGATGAAACAGGGAGTTTTCACTGAATGACGGACAATAGTATGAGTCCGTTGCCGCGAGAGGTACTCCTATAATCTGGATGAAACATGACGCGTTTGTGCATCCAGAAATTGCTGTAAATAAGGTAATAACCTTGATGGCGCTTCCTCCTGCACAGCATGCCCAACATCGTTAAAGATAATCAGCTTCGAATTGGGCAAATTCTCATGCAGACGCTCACCAATGGCCAGAGGCACAATTTCATCATCCCTGCTCCATATGATTAAGGCAGGAAGCAGCAAACTCGAATAGTTTTCTGAGAATTGCTGTAAATCTGCCGGCAGCATTTGCCGCACGGTAGCGAGTGTTGCGTACTTTGCATTGGGCTTGGCGAGATTGTCTGCATAGTGATCAATGGTGCCCTGCGGAATAGCAGCATCATTAAAATACACTTTCTTCAGCAAGCTTTTCACCTGAACAGAATTTGGAATAGCATGGATCACCAGCGGCCCCAGTACCGGAGTAGCCAGCATTCTCACAAAACCAGGCAGTTCTTGCGGATATGCAATACTGTCTATCAACACCAGGCTGCGCTGCAGATTCGGATGTGAAGATGATAAATAGATCGATGCAGCCAAGGCTACTCCGCCACCGTAAGAATGCCCGATAATGTGAAGGTTCTTCAGGTTGTTTTCAAGGACGAAATTCCTTACTAATCGCGCCTGGTCATAAACGGAATAAGCGTTATCGCGCGGTTTGGGCGATTCGCCAAAGCCTTTCAGATCAATGGTGATTACCCGGTATTTCTGCGCCAGGGGTTCAACAATATGCCGCCAGCTATAACTGCTGGCGCCAAAACCGTGAATCAGAAGCACCGGATTCCCTTTACCCAGGCTTTTAGATGCCAATCGCAATTCACCCGCCTGTTCCGGATAACGATATTGCGACCAACCCGGAATATCCTTGTCCATGACGGCACAGCCGCCAAGACCGAAAATCATACCCAGAAAGGCAAAAACAAAAACGCTTATACGAGAATTTTTCATTAATTAAGAGACCGCATTAACATCACCATATCGAATAGGCCGCCAGCAGCAAAAGAAATGGCTCCGAAAATAGGCAATATCGCAATAATCCGGCAAGCTATTCTTAAATGCTCAGCTTCCTCCTTATTTTCTATCCTCATGTGGCGTGGAATTGAGAGGATCACATAGCTAATCAAACTAAGAAAAATGATATTTCCAATAGTAAGCGGGAGAAGATTGGTTAAATAGATTTCTATCGGGCCGAGTGTCTTCCCGGCACAGTATCCACACTCATCGATCAGTTCAAATATCAAGTCGCGCCGTGCATTAATGGTTTGAAAAAAACTCAGTGTCGTATTCACTGCACCCCACAAGGCTGCCAGCAAGACAATTGGAAGTCCCAATCGATCCATTTTTGCTCCTTTTCGACTCAGAGATTGAGGAAGTTTAAGCGGATCCACAAGCAACTGTACGTACATTGCATGATAGAGATTATCACGGCGATGTTTAAAAAGAAATTCGATCTCCTTTCAGAGGCAGGCAATAACAAATACCAAGCCCTCGCATTATCGAATGATTCGCCAAACTGCAGGAATCCAATCAATACTGAATGAATCCAGCCGCAGTTAAATAAAAAAATGCGCGACTACTGCACATTCAAGTATCCTACGCGGTTATTCCACAGTCAGTCACAAACTATGACGCAATATCAGCTCTTCGCCACCACGCCCAAAGCGATGGAAGGTATTCTCGCAAATGAAATCAGCGCTCTGGGTGGACACGATGTACATCAAAAATTGGCTGGTGTGGCTTTTCAGGGCGATCTGGCCATGGCATATAAAGCTTGTCTATGGCTACGCACCGCCAGCCGCGTTTTGTTATTACTTAACAGTTTTGAAGTGAATTCCCAACAGGATCTTTACGAGGGCATCCAACGCATCGACTGGTCCGAACATTTAGGTCCTGACGACAGTTTAGCGGTATCGTTCAGCAGCAAAAATAATCCGGCAATCGATAACACGCACTTTGGCGCACTGAAAGTCAAAGATGCCATCGTCGATCAAATGCGTGGCAAGTTTGGCAGCCGACCCAATGTCGATACCGCACACCCCAGCATTCGTGTCAATGTGTATCTGCATAACGAAATCGCACAGTTGAGCTTGGATTTATCCGGTGAAAGCTCGCATATGCGTGGTTATCGCGACATCACTATTGCAGCACCCCTCAAGGAGAATCTTGCTGCGGCCATTCTGCTGCGCGCAGGTTGGCCGGAATTCGCCCGGCAAGGAGGTTCACTGCTCGATCCGATGTGCGGTTCGGGAACTCTTTTGGTGGAAGGTGCGTTGATCGCGGGTGATATCGCACCGGGCTTGCAGCGCGATTATTACGGCTTTCTAGGCTGGAAGCAGCACGATGCTGCACTGTGGCAGAACATTCTAGAACAAGCCCGGCAGCGCCGTGAGATAGGTTTAGCCAAATTGCCGGTGATGGTTGGTTTTGACCAGGATCGTGATAGCGTCAATGCCGCGTTGCGGCATATTGAAAACGCAGGATTATCCGGCAAGATCCACATTGAAAAACGGAATATCATCGATGCATCTGCCGCGACAAGTTGGCCTCATGGATTGATTGTTTGCAACCCACCGTATGGTGAACGTCTTGGCGATGAAGAACAAGCCGGAATGTTATACCGAGAATTTGGCGAAGTATTGAAACAACGCTTTACCGGTTGGCAAGCCGCAATCATTATTGGCAATCCGGAGCTGGGCTTCCGATTGGGCATACGTTCGCACAAACCGATCACGCTTTTTAATGGCGCACTGGAATGCAAGTTGTTGCGCTTGACCATTGAGGAAAAAGCTTTTTTTGAACCGAAAGCCAAATCCCAGCAGGAACGCATCGAATTTATCCATCGCCGCGCCCAGGCCGGGCAACCCGACAGTCGAGCGGAAATGTTCGCCAACCGATTACATAAGAACCTGAAAAAACTGACCAAGTGGGCCAAACAAAATCAAGTCCATTGTTATCGCCTGTACGATGCTGATCTCCCCGAATATGCGGTGGCTGTGGATATTTATCAAGGCGAGAGAATCTGGGTCAATGTTCAGGAATATGAATCTCCCCGATCTGTCGACCCCGCCAAAGCCAATCAGCGGCTGGCCGGAGTGCTGGCGGAAATACCCAAAGTGCTGGAAATTCCTGCCGAACAAGTGTTCTTGAAAATTCGCCGCAAACAGAAAAACACCGATCAATATGAAAAACAGGGAGATTCCCGCCGCTTTCATGTGATTGAAGAAGGTGGATGCAAGTTTTGGGTGAATTTTGAGGACTATCTGGACACCGGCCTGTTTCTTGATCACCGCGCAATGCGCTTACTGATTCAACAACAAGCCAAAGGTAAACGTTTCTTGAATTTATTCGCTTACACCGGCAGTGCTACCGTACATGCAGTAATCGGCGGTGCGATATCGAGTCTCACGGTGGATATGTCCAATACTTATCTGGATTGGGCCAGGCGCAATTTTCATCTCAATGGTATCAGCGACGAACACCAACTGATTCGGGCCAATTGCTCGGAGTGGCTGGCGCAACAAGCGCAAGCAAAACATAAACAACAATTTGACCTGATCTTTCTCGATCCCCCTACCTTTTCCAATTCCAAAAAAATGGATGAGATCTTCGATATCCAGAAAGATCATATACCACTGATCCGTAATACCGCGGCCCTACTGGCACCCAAAGGAACCTTATATTTCTCGACCAATTTCCGCCGTTTCAAATTGGACCAGGAAGCATTAAGCGATCTTATCATCGAAGATATCAGCACCAAGATGATCCCCGAGGATTTTGCGCGCAACGCCAGAATACATTATTGCTGGAGAATATCTCGCTGATCAAATTTCATCAGCAATAGCGCCACAAGAGTTATTGAGAAAAAAACCTGCATGAACAATCAATTCTGGAGTTGTCCCCTTTTGGCGGACATTTTTTTCATGGAGTCGAGAGAGTCTCGACCTGTGAAAGCGGATTGCAGTTTATCGCGATTTTATTTTTCTCATTCAGTTTTCTCTCAAAATTGTTTGGTGATAAGTATCCCAGGCCGGAATGCCTGCGAGTTGGGTTGTACCATGACTCGATCCAGGTGAATATGGCCAGCCTTGCTTCAGTTTTATTTTTCCAGGAGCGCCTATCGATCAATTCACATTCCAGGCTGGCAAAAAAGCTTTCAACCATTGCATTGTCATAAGCATCACCCACACTTCCCATGGAGGGATGCACACCCATTTCCCTGCATCGCTTGCCGAATTCAACACTGGTGTATTGACTGCCCTGGATGCCCTTCTAAATGTCAAGCAGCAATTTGGATACTATTGATAAGATTGTTGCGTTTTTTCAGAATGTAATAAACTTCTCGCGCAATATAGCGTTTAAGGCACCGCAGCGCCTCAAGTTTCGTATGCCCTTGTGTCAAACTTTTATCAACGTACTCTTTAGTTTTATTGTCCGTCCTCAGTCGTCCAATAGCGATAATATGCAGTGCACTATTAGCGGCTCTGTCACCGCCGCGATTCAATCTGTGTCTATTGACCTTGCCCGAGGAAGCAGGAATTGGATTTACACCGCATAATGCGGCAAAGCTAGCTTCGGATTTTAATCGATCCGGATTGTCTCCCGCGGTAATGAGTAATTGTGCAGCAGACTCATAACCAATGGCTTTACCTGCAATCAGATCGGGAGCAAGTTCATCAACTATGGCTGAGATCATGACATCCCGATCCGCAATCTCATCATGCAATTCCAGATATCGCCGTGCAAGAGATTTCAATGCGATTTTGTATGCAGTTGATATATTACGATACCCGCCCAGATCTGGCCGCCAAGTGACAAGAGTACGGATTAATTGCATGCGAGTCAGTGCACGGAGCGGTTCCCGAATCGACTCTGGTGCGGAAATAATATTCATTTGGATCATTTGGAGTGCGATACGTCTAGCTGCAATGGCAGTCTTCCTACATACCTTTAGAACTCGTAACGACTCCACCATGCCATCTCGTGTTTTAGGTGTGACGGTTCGTATTCCAGCAAATGCAGCATGGGCCGCATTTTCCGCATCGATTGTATCGTTCTTGCCGCGTCTGCGTCGATCCATTTTATCAGGTGAGGTAACTTCTAAAATTTCGACGTCAAACTGCTGCAGATACCTTAGCAAACCCGCACCATAAGTCCCAGTGCATTCTATTCCAATGCGCTTGACCTCACCAAAAGATTGCATCCAATTCATCAGCATTGATTTGTATCCTTGCCGTGTTGTGGAGAAAGAATTACTGGCAAGCACTCGATCGTAAGTATCGACTACGGCTGCGAAATGTATGTCTTTGTGGGTATCAACTCCTCCAACTATGCCATGATGATTGTCATCCATTCTCAGCTCCCTATTTTTGAATGATGTTATTGATAGGGATTCACCGAAACCGATTGCCGGGACAAGACAGTAATGAGATAAGCGATCAGGCCCTTCTTGGGTCACAGACAATGGCGAGGTGAAACCTCACCGATAGATATTGCCAAATAACCGACAGATCCAGGGAATGACACTATTGACGGTCTATCGCTCTGAGAGTCAGGAAACTTGGCAATTCTTACGGTACCAGAATTCCAATAATTACTCATTCAATAATTGAGTCAAATCATTATTGAAATCTGGTGCAAGTATTCTTACTATCGCTATGGTGAATCACTTTGCCCGGTTTACGAGTGATTAACGCCATGTTCAACGCACTGATCACCAGGCTTGCTGTCATGGTTTCACCGAAAGACCAGCCCACTACCTTACGGCTGAATACATCGATGACCACGGCCAGGTACAGGAACCCTGCCCAGGTAGGAATGTAAGTCATGTCCGCAACCCATAGTTGATTGATGCTAGCTGCCTTGAAATGGCGTTGCACTAAATCCGGTGCAGGGCGGTCACGCTTATTCCGATGAGTCGTGATCACAAAGCCTCGCCTGCGACTCACCCCTTTAATTCCAGCTTCACGCATCAATCTGCCTACGCGCTTATGATTGACCCTGACTCCACGATCGGCTAATTCAACGGTAATGCGGGGGCGGCCATACGTACAATCGCTGGTACGGTATATGGCCATGATCTGCTCGATCAATCGACAGTTGGTAATGGCCCGTCGGCTGGGTGTGCGTTTTGCCCAGTCATAGTAACCGCTGTGCGATACACCGAGTGTCTCGCATAGAACACGAGCCGGAAATTGGGCCCGGTTTGCCTTGATTAATTGGTACACCTTCCCCATCAATCCTTGTTGTTTGCAAACCAGGCCGTAGCCTTTGCCAATATGTCACGCTCCATCTCCACACGCTTGAGCTTCTTACGCAATTCCAGCAGTTCCTGCCGTTCGTTGGCACTCAAGGAAGCAACACTCGATGTCGCAGCGAAAGCAATTGCCTGGCTTGATCTAATTGGTACACCTGCTGCTCGACACCAGGTTTGTATCGAAGTGTAGTGGCATCCAAATTCCTTGGATAATTGCTTGGGGCATTTGCCTAATGCTACCAATTCCACCATCTGCTGACGAAACTCAGGTGGGTAAGCAGGTTTGTAGTTTTGTGTCATATTTCTTCTCCTTTAAACAGAACATAATGTGTCCGTTCAAAGGGGGCAACTCCAACTCCACAACTAATAATCAACACTCGGCCGTAACCAACGAGATATTGAGCACGCTCCTCAATCTGCTAGTTCTTAACGAGCTTCCGTCCCAAGTCGCATAAAATGAAACCCGGGGATAAAATATCATTCAAGAACGCCAGAATATTATCCATGGAATCGCGCCGCCTTGTTGATATTTCACAACCAATTACCCATCAACACAAACGGTGCCCAGTAATAGGGCTGGGAGAATTTATCGCCGCTGGTAATCATTGAAAGTTGTGCTTGACGCAGGGCTTCTGCTTTGGTGAGTTTGTTTTGCTCGCGGAGTTGATAAAAGCTTTTCATAAAAAAGCTGGTGCTCTCATCAATCACCGGCCATAAAGTCGCCATGACTGACTTGGCCCCCAGTTCCTGTACTAATACGCCGAAGCTTTCGATTTCGGCGCCGTTGGATAGTGCGTTGTCTTCACCCATTGCGGTATCGCAAGCCGATAACGTAACCAGATCAGCGCCGGAGAAATCAAGATTTTCATCGTACACTTCGGCCATGGTCAAAATAGTATTTTGACCGAGTAACAGAAACGAACGGCTGTTATCGCCGGGGCGCAGTTCAAAATGGCTGCCGATATGAATAACCGGGCTCGGTTGCTCGCGCGTCAGAACTTGAGTCAGTTTTTGTTTACTGAACGCCTCATCGAGATAAATTTCTCCCGGTAACAAGCCTGCTTCCTTCTCGTTCTGACGGATAAGGGTCTTCAGCTCAGTAGCCACAAATGGCAAAGAAACAAAATTGATAGGTTTTAGGGTGACAGGGTCGACAACATCAGCTGCCTGACTGACGCCAAAGCCTGAAATTTGCCAATTCGGTTGCGGACGAATATTCAGATCGGTGCGTGCAGCCAGTGTCTGAAAGTTAATCGCATAGCGCTCGATCAGAAACTGTTGGCCATCAAATAAAGCGGCAAACGGCAGGTAGCGCAATATGCCGTCCAGCGAGACCATCAATGTTTGCGCATTGGCGGCAGCCAATTCATCCGCTACCGGGGAGATCAGCAGCGCATAGAGTTCTTCACTAAGCGCTTTGTTATCGACCTGTTCCTGCTGCCTTAAAAGAGCCTGGCGCATCGCGCCGACTTTACGCCGCAATGTTGCGAGTTTGATCTCGCTGTTGCGTGTTAACTGTTTATCCGGCGTAGTCAGAATGATTCTGACCCCGTCGTCCATCAAAAGGTAATGCAATGATACAGCGCCATGCCCCAGTTCTTTTAAACTGCGGCGCAGACGGTTAGACCGCTGCAAAATATCCTTTTCCACATGAAGCTTGTACTCCGGATTGCCTTGCCATGCGCTCAAAGAGGTGTTGATCTGCATCAAACCTTGCCCAAAAGCCATTTTGCGTATTTTAAGCCGTTGCTGCAATTCGTTCAGCCGCTTCTGTTCAACTTCCACGCCTGCACGCACTTGTTTTTCGGTTTCTTGCCATACCATACCTACTTCACGCAGATCGTTGCTGAGCTGCTGATAATGTTGACAGTGCTCTTCTTCCCAACGGGTACAGATCGTGCGCGTATTCAGCATTTTGGCTGCAGACTGATTGCGGCGTAGATACTGATAGTGTTCTTCCTCTTTCAGCATGGCCAGCACTTGTTCAGCTTCGGCCAGACGCCCTGCTTCTAATAGCCAGTCGGCAACGGTGCGATAGCTCGATTCCTTGCTTTTAAGAAAGCTTTTGCGTAGTTCATCACTCAGTTGCCGGTTGGATTCCCGGCTGGCCTGCAAAACATTGATGGCCCGCTTACCGTAAAAAATGGCGCGTGTTGTTTGATCAAGGGCGCGCTGTAGTTTTGCGTAATTGAGTAAAACCACGGCGGTATCTGGATGGCTTTCTCCTAGCAGTTGCTCAGTAATAGCCAATGACTGCTGATAATAATCTAGGGCCTGCAGATATTGGCTCAGGCTAGTGTACACACGACCCAGATTGTTCAAGCTACTCGCTTCGCCATTGCGGTCACCGAGTTCACGCACAATTGTCAATGACTGCCGATAATAATCCAGCGCCTGCGGATATTGGTCCAGACTAGTGTACACATTGCCCAGATTGTTCAAGGTATCCGCTTCGCCATTGCGCTCACCGATTTTACGCCTAATTGCCAGTGACTGCTGATGATAATTCAGTGCCTGCGGATATTGGCCCAGACTTTTATACACAATGCCCAGGTTATTCAAGCTATTCGCTTCGCCATTGCGGTCACCGAGCTCACGCTTGATTGCCAATGACTGCTGATAATGATCCAGCGCTTGCGGGTATTGACCCAGACTTTTATACACAATGCCCAGGTTATTCAAGCTATTCGCTTCGCCATTGCGGTCACCGAGCTCACGCTTGATTGCCAATGACTGCTGATAATGATCCAGCGCTTGCGGGTATTGACCCAGACTCGCATACACATTGCCAAGGCCAATCAGGTTATTTGCTTCGCCATTGCGGTCACCGAGCTCACGCTTAATTGCCAATGACTGCTGATAATGATCCAGCGCTTGCGGGTATTGGCCCAGACTTTGATACACATTGCCCAGATTGTTCAAGGTATCCGCTTCGCCATTGCGGTCACCGATTTTACGCCTAATTGCCAGTGACTGCTGATGATAATCCAGCGCCTGCGGGTATTGGCCCAGCCTTTCATACACATTGCCCAGGTTACCCAGGTTACCCGCTTCGCCATTGTGGTCACCGAGTTTACGGTCAATGGCCAATGACTGCTGATGATAATCCAGCGCCTGCGGGTATTGGCCCAGATTTTGATACACAAGTCCCAGATTGCTCAGGCTATTCGCTTCGCCATTGCGGTTACCGAGCTCACGCTTGATTGTCAATGACTGCTGATGATAATCCAGCGCTTGCGGGTATTGACCCAGACTCGCATACACATTGCCAAGGCCAATCAGGTTATTTGCTTCGCCATTGCGGTCACCGAGTTTACGCCTAATTGCCAGTGACTGCTGATGATAATCCAGCGCCTGTGGGTATTGACCCAGACTTTCATACACAATGCCCAGGTTGCTTTGGAACATAGATTGCCAATCGTTTTGCTTCTGAGTACTGGCGATTTCCAATCCTTGCTGATACTGTTGCAGAGCTTCTTTGAAGTGAGATTGACGATAGGCCTCATTCCCCCTTTTGCGCAGAAACTGCATTTGTTGCGTCGATAATTCGGCTTGGCTTGGGATTAAGGAAACAATCTGTACACCGATTCGGTCACCCTTAAGAACTGCATTGTGCAGTTCACGATTGCGAAGATAAGTTAATGTTACCACCTCGTTTTCAGCCTTCGTTCCAGTAAGTTCAATGAGGTGTTCGTATGAATCCAGAAACGTATTGTCATATGTCAGCAGGATATCTCCCGATTTTAATCCTGCTCTTTCCCCCTGACCACCGGGTACAACATCTGTAACCAGAACACCTTTGGCTTCGCCAAACAGTTCATGATGAGATTGTCTGAAAGATCTGGCCTGCTCCAGCATGGCTTGCTGAGGATCGGCAGCCTCGACCTGTGCATTGCCGTTATTGCCTGCATCAAGAATTTCTGACTCTGCTTGAACGATCCCGCACAGGAACACTAAAAGCAAGATGCAAATCAAATTTGGGTTCATTTTTCACTTTGCTCGATTGCTATTTGATTTGTTCAATTTCCGGCATATTCCGTATCCAGCCGTCTTCTGTTTTTCCAGAAAATAAACGTTATTTTCCACTACTGCTTTATGAGGTGGGCTATTTACTAATTGATTCAGGGACGTGCCCCATCAGAATACCCTGCCTGAAATCCCGCAAACCATACCGATGCGCCCATTGCAACGACTGAAACAACCATTTTGGTTCACTCGCGAGTGCCAATGTAGCGTAACGTTGTTTAACTTTTTCCGGCACATGGCTGGCATGAATTTTATGATAAAGCGCGGGTACTTTGTCAGATTGCACGACAGTCAGTGCAATATACGAAGACGAACTGTCACCGAGAACTTCAAGCCCATAATTTCCAACCGGAAACGTGATGTCTGTAAGTGTTATGTGATTATGCTGAATATTAATTTGTTCGGTGATGATATTGTCGTTTTTGTCGAGCAATCGAACGCGGTAGGGTGGCTCTCCACCGCTCCAGTAGACTGTCAGGGCATCCAATCCCGCTATGAGGTAATTTTTATGATCGGAAGCACCCAAAATCAGAACCGGCGCACCACCGCGTGATGTTAATGACCGAGTCGATTTTTTTTCTTCTGATACTTTCTCAAACCATTTTTCACCGAGCGCGATCATGTTTTCAATAAAATCAGGTGGCGTACTTGACTCTGGCACTCTGAATACGCCTTTTTTTTGTGTGAGGATGAATTGCTTGTTATTTTCAGGATCGTTCTGTTCCAGATGGATTTCACCGGTTTCGCTGAGTACGCGAAGTTCATCGCCTGTGCGCAACAACATTTGCGTTTCGATTGTTAATTCACTTCCTTGCCGCACCAAGCGGTATTCTTCGGGCTCGCCGGTAAAATCATCAATCCAGAATGCCGCCCAGAGTGTTTGCGGTATGAATATACTCACCAGTAGAACCAGCAGCGATTGAATCAGTTTTTGTCTGAATTGATCGCAATACAATCTGTTGTTTTTAATCATTTTACCATCTCTGTATCAATGTTTTCCCGAGTTGTTCAATCGATTGCGGATCGCGATATTTTCTTCATATTGCGCAATGAATTGATGAAATTGCATTCCAAGCAAAGGAACCGCAAAATCGATCCACAGACCGTATTTAAAAAAATAGAAACTGAGCGGTAACAGAATAATGATGATGACAGTGCCCGTTACCAATGTTCCTTTCATACTGTTATAACGCGCAAAAGCCCAACTCATCAGGATAATTAATCCCAGTTCTAAAACCCACTTGATAACACTATGCGGCGGTGCAATCTGGCCATACAAATGCAGCGATTTGATTGCATTGAGAATAATCATTGCTCCCGGCATTTCTCCAAGCGGCGTTTGATACAAATCACGGCTGTCGCTGTAACTGGCGCCAATGATGACAATGCGGTTTTGCACCAGGTCATTTGATGGAATTCTTGTGGCCTCGGTAATTTTGTACACAGGACGTTGCCAAAACTCATCCGTTGTTGTTTTTTGCCATGGCAAAGTATAGATGATGCGTTCACCTATGCGCTGGTGCTCATTGGCATCAAGTTTGATTCGTTTGTCCGCATAATACAATTCACCCTTGAGGTGTTGCTCTGTTTCTTCGATGGCATCGCAAGAATCCGGCAATTGTTTTTCCAGTTGCGCGATAACCTGCTTGAATTCTTCCGGAGCACTTAAATAAACATCGATCAACAGTTGAAAAGCGGGGGCAATGGCAGGCAGCCCGTCCAGGCAACCTATTGCAACCAGGTGCCAGTAGCGGACAACCTGATCAGAGGCGCTGGCTCTAAATAATGGCTGCACCCAGTGTATATTCTTGCCGAGTTCATGGCTATCCAGAAACGAGGAGCGAAAATAATAGTCTTTTTGACCGGTGAATTTGGACTCGGGATAAAAGCCGCGCAACAGGAACAGGGGTGGATATTCTGCTTTGTATTGCTGGAGAAAAGTAATCAACGATGTATCATTAGCTGAAGGTTTAGCCAGTTCTACGTCCAGCACAATCGCTTGGGCACCTCCTTTGGCTGCATATGAAATCAAATGTTCAAGCTTATCGCGTGGAATATGAAAGGGTTCCTCCCAGGTGCGGTAAGTGTCTTCATCGATATCCAGAAAGGTAAATTCCAGTGGTCTTGATTTATTCGGAATCTGCGCCATTCTGGGCGTATTCTGGTTAATGAACATCATACTATCCATCGCCCAATTTTCCGCTTGTGAAATCCAATGGGTATGATGTGCAACATGCAAACCAACGGCAATAGCGACACCCACGACAAAATTACTGATGAAATGCTTCCGGAATTTAGGCATTTGCTGCCACCGTCTATGCACGGGATGGAATCTAACTGCAATCCATCCTTTCGTAGCATGAAACAGTCTGACAAAACCGCCAAGCATATATACAAAGATATAGCGTAACATAGTCAGCTTGATCAACCACTTCATGATGATTTTCTTTTTTTAAGGATTCAGTGTGGAGTTATAACCAGTTACCCATCATCACAAAGGGTGCCCAGAAATACGGGTGGCGAAAATCATGTCCGCCTTCCTTGGCCTTTAAGTCGCCTTTGAGCATTGCAATTTGCGCCTGACGTAGCGCTTCGGCTTTGCTTATTTGCATGTTTTCACTGCGCAACCGGTAGAGGCGTTTCATCAACAACCCCGTGCTTTCATCTTCCACCCGCCACAGACTGGCCAGCACACCATTTGCTCCTCGCAATTGCGCCATCACAGCAAAGCTCTCGACTTCACCACCCGTGCCTTTATCGCCAACCGCTGTGTCACAGGCAGACAATGTCAACAGATCGACGCCATGCAGCTTGAAAGCCGCCTGCCGCCGGAATTCATCCAGACTCAACTGATCGCCATCGCCCAGTAGCAGCGTCGACAAACTGCCATCGCCTGGTTGCAATTTAAAGTGACTGGCGATATGCAATACCGGAAAACCGGCTCGAATGACTGATTTAAACGACTCGCGATTAAATGCCTTGTCCAGGTGAATCTCCCCTGGCAAAACACCTAATGGATCATTGTCATTTTGGCGGATAATATTTCTGAGCTCAGTGGGAACACCTGGTAACGCTTCAAATCCCGGATGCGCCTGGCTCACGCCCAAACCCGCAGCACGCCAGGCACTGACATTGTTTTCGTGCAGATTATTATGCGCAGCAGCAGTATAGAGACTTAGATTATATTTCTCGATCAGGAATTGCTGGCCGTCATGAAGGGTTGCCAGCGGTATATAACGTAAGACACCGTCCAGTGACCACATCAGAGTTTTGGCCTGAGTTTGCTGCAGGTCCTTTTCCAATGGTTTCACTAGATGGTCATACAATTCCTGCGCCAGTGGTACCGGATTGCTGCCGGGATGTTTTAATGCATTGCGGAAACGTTTGACGAGATCATTCAGATCTTTTTCTGTAATAGCGGATTCCCTTGCCAACTGCACTTCGGGTGTTGTCAATATCAGATGCAATTTATCTATGGTTGCCACGGTCGTGATGATCACGGATTGATGTCTGCGCAGCAAATCCTGTTGCCGCTCCAGTTGAGCTAGCTGACGCTCGCCAAATTCTACCGCTTTATCACCGCCCACCTGTTTGAAATATCCTTCCAAGCTGGATAATAAATTGAGAAAGACACCCTGCGCTTGCTCCAGTTCTTTTTCGATCTCAGCCAAACGAATTTTGGCTTGTTCGTCAATCTGGCTTAATTTCTCAAGATTGTCATATTCCTTACCCAGGGAAACTAATTGATTGCTGAATTGCTCGATCTGCTTGACGATACCGCTTTCAACCTGCGTATAACCCACCTGAATCGTACGCATGTCGTCCTTGCCATCGCGCTGGATAAAATCAAAATATTCCTCTTCCTTCAGCATGGCCATGACTTGTTCGGCTTCGGAGAGACGGCCTTGTTCAATCAACATCTTTGCCAGACCGTGATAAACAAATGTTTTATCTACCAGAAAGCTAAGTTGCAGATTTTGCTGCAATGTTAAATTACCTGTACGCAACCCTTGCAAAGCATTCACGGCCTGCTTAGCTGCCATTATAGCCGCGTGAATCTGATCAAGTTGATAGGAAGCGCTTGCAATGCCATACCAAATACGCCAAAGTGATTCCGGCACCGTTGTGATATGCGTGAGGATATTCATTGCCTGACGGTAGGCATCCAGTGCCTGCTGATATTGGCCAAGATTTTTATACACAGTGCCCAAGCCGTTCAGGCTATTTGCTTCGCCATTGCGGTTACCTATTTCACGATATAGGTACAATGACTGCTTATAATGATCCAGCCCCTGCGGGTATTGGCCCAGACTGTCATACACATTGCCCAATCCAATCAGATTACTTGCTTCGCCATTGCGGTCACCAATTTCACGGTAAATGTTCAATGAATGCTTATAATGATCAAGTGCCTGCGGATATTGACCCAGATGATAATACACACTACCCAAGTTGTTCAGGCTAGTCGCTTCGCCATTGCGGTCACCAATTTCACTCCTAATTAACATTGCCTGCTGATGATAATCCAATGCCTGCGGGCTTTGTCCCAGAGTTTCAAACAAGAGGCCTAAGTTGTTCAGGCTTCCCGCTTCGCCATGTCGGTCACCGATTTCATTCCTAATTACCAATGCCTGCTGAAAATAATCCAGCGCTAGCGGGTATTGGCCCTGATTGTAATACCAGAGGCCTAAGTTGTTCAGGCTTCCCGCTTCACCATGGCGGTCACCGATTTCACGTTTTATTACCAATGACTGCTGAAAATAATCCAGCGCCTGGGGATATTGACTCAGAATTTCATACACAGCGCCCAAGCCAATCAAGCTATTCGCTTCACCATTGCGGTCACCGATCTCACGCTTAATTATTAATGACCGTTGAAAATAATCCAGCGCCTTATTGTATTGGCCCAGAATTTCATACACATTGCCCATATTGTTCAGGCTTCCCGCTTCGCCATGTCGGTCACCGATTTCAATCCTAATTACCAATGCCTGTTGATGATATTCCAGCGCCTTCGTATATTGGCCCAGCATTACATACACATTGCCCATGTTGTTCAGGCTTCCCGATTCGCCACGTCGGTCACCGATTTCATTCCTAATTACCAATGCCTGCTGATGGTAATCCAACGCTTGCGGGTATTGGCCCAGACTTTTATACACTACGCCCATGCCGTCCTGGAAATAAGATTGTTCAGCTTTTAGCTTCTTAGTACTCGCCATTTCCAGCCCTTGCTTAAACTGTTGCAAAGCTTCATTGAAGCGAGATTGATGATGGGCCTCATTCCCTTTTTCAAGTAGAAACTGCATTTGTTGCGTCGATAATTCTGCTTCATTAGGGATTAAGGAAAGAATGTGTACACCGATTCGGCCGCCCTTAAGAACAGAATTGTGCAGTTCACGATTGCGCTGATAAGATAATGTTACCGCCTCGTTTTCATCCTTCGTTCCGGTAAGTTCAAAGAGGTGTTCGCGTGAATTCAAAAACGTATTGTCATAGGTCAGCAGGATATCTCCCGATTTTAATCCCACTTTTTCACCTTGGCTGCCGGGTACAACATCTGTGACCAGAACACCTTTGGCTTCGCCAAACAGTTCAGGATGCGATTGTCTGAAAGACCTGGCCTGCTCCAGCATCGCTTGCTGCGGATCGGCTGCTTGAGCTTGCGAGTTGTCACTATGAACTGTTATTGATGTTTTCTGCCCGGTTTGCGCACATCCGAACAGAAGCAAAATGAGCAATAGGTGGATCCATACCGTTTTCATATCTGAATTCACTCCATGATTATTGATTTTGTTTGATTTCCGGGGCAATTTGTATCCAGCCGTCTTCTGCCTCTTTAAGACGCCATTGCTGTAAAAATGTCAGGATATTTTGTTCGGGTTCAAAGGGGATATAAATTTCCAATTTCCAGTCGGATTTGTCGTCGGCTTCCAATGGTGTGAAGCGGTAAGCAACGTTGAGTGCTTTTAGTTGTTCGATCAGTTGCCTAGCGGTCTCCCGGCTTTGGCGGTGTGAGTCAACCGGTATAGGTTGCGTAACCATTTCGCTGCGGAAGCGAGGGAGTTCCTTAAAGTTGGTTGAGGTCTGCGGCAATAGCGGTTCATCCGGGGATGGAATAACAATCCAGAGTGTCAAAGAGATCACCAAAACGGCAGCTGCAGAAATGAAAGCCCCTGCCGGAAAATTGAAGGAACGGAACCATTTTGTTTGCGCATACGGTTTCGATTCATCTAACAAATTTTCTTTTTTTAAACGTTTTAAAAGTCGATCTAATTCTTTTGATTGATCCGATTCACTATGAATCGTCTTGTCTGTTTTTAATTCTTCCTGATACTTTTGTAAAATCGCTTCGCGTAGTGCCTCGGCTTCTGCACGCACAACAGGATCGGCGTCATGCACCGTTCGTTCTGCAAGAATATCCTGCCAGTCCTGTTCCAGCTTTGAGTCAGGCGATTGTGGTGAATCCGATGAGCCCTGATCTGCGTTTGTTTTCTCTGTCATAACAAGATTAGATGCTTTTTTAGAAATTTAGTCAGGGTGTGAGGAAATCAAAACATGGTTTCAAAAATGGTCGCAGTTTTTTACGCGATTGCGATAGATATTCACGGGTAGCTGCTATTGTGCGGCCAAGAAAGCTGCTCATTTCTTCGATCGTCCATCCGTAAATCGCAAACAGTGTTAGTGCATGCGCGCGCTCTTGGTGTTGTTGACTAAAACGTTCAAAAGCCTCATGTACACACTTCTTCAGTTCATCCTGGTCGGAATTGTGGGCTGAATTAATTGGAACATTTTCAATCAGATTTTCATCGAACTCTATTTCACTGACGTGATTGCCAGATTTTCGATATTCGCTGATAAGCCTATTGCGGGCTATTGTCCATATCCATGCACTGAATGCGCCTTCATGGCGGTAGCTGTCTATATTGTGTATTACTTGAATAAAAACGTCCTGCAATAAATCTTCAGCCTGCGCTAATGATTTTCCATTCCGCATATAATAACGCTTCATTTGAGGAGCGTATTTTCGGTAAAGCGTTGAGATACCTTCAGCGCGTTGTTTCCCACCAGCGCGGATTTGCAAAACACAGTCCAATTCTTGTTGTTCTTGTTTCATAATTCTATGAAATATTGTTTGTATTTTTACATTTGGGGTTATCTGAGATTTAGGTAAGGATTGTGTCGTAATTTATTGCTTGATTGCAAGCAATTGATTGATGTTGCGAACACCAGCTTTGTGAATATCGGCAGCAATTTTGAACTTCGTCCCGGCGATAATAGCCGTTCGTTTCTGTTACTCGGTAAAAACACTATTCTGACCATGGCCGAAGTGTACGATGAAAACCTGGATTTCTCCGGCGCCGATCTGGTTACGTTATCGGCTTGCGATACCGCAATGGGTGAAGACAACGCATTACCCCGCATCTTACCTCACAAACGGATTGACGGAAAATATTCAGACAGGCTATCAAAAAGATTGAATAGCGGTATCATTAAGTCATCAGACTTCCTACCCAGGTAAAAAAACGATGAAGAAAACAGTACTCATTACAGGTTGCAACCGCGGTATCGGGCTGGAATTTGTGCGTCAATACGCTATGAATGACTGGTGTGTCATTGCTTGCTGCCGCAACCCGATGTCAGCCGATGCATTGAACCGTTTAGCCGCGCAACATCCAGACCAAATCAATATTTATCCATTGGATGTCGCTAATCATTCGCACATTGAACAGTTAGCACAGACGCTATCCGGGAATGCCATTGATTTATTGATCAATAATGCCGGTATTTACCCACCGGAATCAGGCGATGCTTTCGGAATGACGGATTACGAAGCATGGACACATACCTTTGCAGTGAACACCATGGCACCGTTGAAAATGGCTGAAGCATTTCTTCAACCGATTGCCGACAGCAATCTGAAAACCATCATCACCATTACCAGCAAAATGGGCAGTATCGCAGATAACCGGGGCGGCGGCAGTTACATCTACCGTTCCAGCAAAGCGGCGGTCAATATCGTCATGAAAAGCTTGTCGATAGATTTGAATCCCAAACAAATCACTGTTGTCCTGTTGCATCCCGGTTGGGTAAGAACCGACATGGGTGGCCCGAACGGTTTAATCTCAACCGAGCAAAGTGTCACCGGCATGCGCCACGTTATCGATAACCTAAAATTCGAAGACTCCGGAAAGTTTTATGCTTTTGACGGACAAATTGTGCCTTGGTGAATACATATCCAATCAGATAACAGTCTGCATTACTCCGAATATTGCAGCCAACTAAAACCAGCTATCCGCGCCATTCAACATTGCCTTGACCGATAAACGTTACGCAAAGGTTTCACCAGCATCGATAAGCCAAACACCAACACGCTGAACAGCACAATAGTTGTACCGGAAGCGACGTTGAAAATATAACTCAAATACATACCCATTACGCCGGTCACCGCGCCGATGATGGTCGAATAAATAATCATGCTGCTAAAACGATCCGTCAGCATTCTCGCAGTCATGGCCGGGGCAATGAGCGTGGCGGCGACCATGGTGACGCCAATGACATTCAGCGACGCGATGACCGAGAATGTAAGCAACAATGAAAATAGCCATTGCACGGAATCGGTTTTGATACCAAATACACGCGCCGCTTCATTATCGAAAGTGGAGAACAGTAATGCGCGATACGTGATGAACATGGTAATCAGCGTGAAGAAAGCGACCAGCCCGATGATCATCAAATCCTGTTCTGTAATTCCAAGAATATTGCCAAATAAAGCTGCTTCGAAGTTTTGTTTAAAATTCCGCATCTTGCTGACAATTGCCACACCCAGGGCGAACATCGCCGTGGTTACTATCCCGATCGCAGCATCCAGTTTGATTTTATTGTTTTTAGTAATTTTGTTGATGATGAATGCGGCGAGTAATCCCATCGCGCACGCGCCCGCATAAAAATTCAGATTCAGGGTGATACCGATTACTGCGCCACCAATTGCCGCATGAGATAATCCGTGACCGACATAACTCATGCCGCGTAGCACGACGTAAACTCCGATCAGGCCACCGGACGCACCTACCATTAACGCTGCAAGCAAGGCATGACGGAAAAATTCATACTCGATCGGTTCCAGCAGAAATTCCATCAGGGATGCTCATCAATAAAATTGAGCGGCGTGCTATTAGCGATCAGGAGATGTCCTTCGGATTTTACAATGACAATATCACCACCATATGTTTTAGTCAGGATTTCGTTGGTAAATATCGTATTCGGCCGACCTTGGGCAACCATCCCCCGATTGAAACAAATAACCCACGGCAAGTGAGATGCCACCGCATTTAAATCATGCGTGGTTAATAATATGGTAATACCCCCACTATTGATATCCCCCAATAAATGCAACACCTCGTGCTGAGTCTTGATATCCACCCCGGAAGTCGGCTCATCCAGAATCAGAAGCTTGGGATTGTTGATCAACGCGCGCGCCAGAAACGTGCGCTGTCGCTGCCCCCCTGATATATCGCTGATATGGTTTTGCAGGCAATCGTCAACACCTAATCGATGCGCAAGGTCCCGAATGCACGCCCGCTCCTGCTTGCTGAGCCAAGGCCATATACGCCCATTGGTATAAAGCCCCATGGAAATGACTTCTTCAACCGTTACCGGAAAATTCCAGTCAACACTGCCAAGTTGCGGCACATAACCTATCGTGCCTGGCCTCACTTTATCCACGGGATAGCTATAGAGCTCCACCTGTCCTGCACTCACAGCATGGATCCCCAGAATAATTTTCAGCAACGTCGATTTACCACAAGCCGTGGGACCGACAATTCCGGCAAATTGACCTGCAGCTATCTCTAAACAAAGGTCGTTAAATACTACATTTTGATCATAACGAGCAGTAACGTCGATCAATTTTACCGCAGGAACTAAAGGTGAATCAGAATGCAATGTTGCTGGCATCAATGTTGGCCATACAGGTTGGATTACCGCCTAAGGCTTCAGTCATGGTAATCATGTTACCGGCCATCATACCGATGAAAGAGTTATTAGGCCCTGCCGGGAGCTCATCATCCGAGAGTTGATCGATAAATTTGGCTTTTGCTTCCCGGGCAATTTGTTTCATCACTTTGCTGGGAAAAACTTCCGAACCAAATATGGCTGGCACCCCTGTTTCCCGGATTTGTTTAATGATGCTGATAACTTCTTGGGGGCCGGGCTCGGAGAAATCGGAAGGTTGAATTGCTGCGATAACTGTCATGCCATAACGTGGCGCAAAATAGGCAAAAGAGTCATGATAGGTTACCAGCTTACGGTTATTTTGAGGAATCGTCTCAATACAATTGAAAATGGCCTGATCCAGCTTCTTTAATTTGGTCAAGTAAGTTGCTGTATTTTCCTGATAATGCGCTTTATTGGCAGGGTCAAGCGTAATCAGGTTGTCTTTTATTATTTCTGCATAACGCATTACCAATTCAATATTTAGCCATAAATGGGGATTAGGGTGTCCATGTTCGCGGGGAAAGCTAAAATCATACTGCCAGTCCGCTTCTTTTAGCGTAAGGTTTCCTAATTGCAGAATCGAAGTTTCAGGCCTTTTTACCTTTCTCGCCAGTTTTAATGTAGGCAATTCCAGATCAAGGCCATTCACGATAATCATGTCAGCTGCCCGTAATATTTTTATGTCCGAAGGAATAGGCTCAAACGTATGGGAATCGGTACCATCAGGAACGATTCCGGTTACTTTGATGTGTTTTCCACCGATATTTTGCACGATGTTCGTGATCGGCGAGACCGTGGTAACAATTTCCGGTATTTCATGAGCGCTGGCTGCGAATACCGAGTTTTGCAAACAAAGTAGCAGCAAACATAAAAAAATCCCTGTAATTCTATACGTTATAAATTTCATAACCACGCTTCCCTTAAATAACATTCTTCTTTTGTATGAAAAAAAAACAATTTATCATACATTTTGAATTATTATGAGTCTCCATAAGGATTTTAACTAATAAAACATGTAATTTTATGGAGAAAAACATGCAAAAAATAACTACCCTGTCGTCCGTATTACGGCGGTTTATCCAAGGAGGTAGTATTCTATCATTGAGTTTGACATCCTTATGGGTCGACGCCGCAGGCATTCCAACCCTTAACGAAATACTCGTTCGTGCTAACGCGCGGGAATTAATCGGATCGGCCAATTCCGCCAATGAAGGCACTGTCCTTAAGCATCAGCTCGATCTGCGCACGGTTTATCGTCCGGGAGAATTACTCGAAACAGTACCGGGTTTAATTGTTACGCAACATAGTGGCGAGGGCAAGGCCAATCAATATTTTTTGCGCGGATTTAATCTCGATCATGGCACAGACTTACGAATAACCGTCGATGGCATGTTAGTCAATCAACGTTCGCATGGTCACGGCCAAGGTTGGGCAGACACCAACTTTATCATTCCTGAATTGATAGGCAACTTGCAATATATGAAAGGACCGTATTACGCTCATCAAGGAGATTTCTCCTCTGCCGGGGCTGTCAGTATGGGCTACCTCGACAAGCTACCCAAGGGTATCGCTAGCTATGGTTTAGGGCAACAAGGATTTATGCGGGGGCTGGTAACTAAATCGCATGAAGTCGGACGTGGTAATGTTTTGTATGCGGTCGAACTGCTCACTAAAGACGGCCCATGGGTTAAGCATGAAGATTTCAAGAAATTTAATGCAGTATTGCGTTATAGCCAAGATACCGGGCCAACCAAATTCAATGTTACCGCGATGGGCTATGGCGGAAACTGGAATTCTACCGATCAGATTCCGGCAAGAGGGGTAGCCAGTGGCTTCATTCCACGATTGGGTGCCATAGATCCCAGTAGTGGCGGGGAATCGCATCGATTTAGTCTCTCGACTGCATTGCAACATTCAAGCCGCTATGGCATCACCCAATTCAACTTGTATACGCTTCACAGTAACTTGGCATTATTTTCAAATTTCACCTATTTTCTGGATGATCCCGTAAATGGAGATCAATTTTCTCAGATTGATAAACGTTTTCAGTCGGCAATGAATGTAGATCATCTTTGGGTCAGCAGGATTAAGGGGATCGAAATCGAAAATACGGTGGGTGTCCAGTTTCAGAACGACGTAATCAATAATGGACTGTTGAGCACCAAAGAGCGCCAAACTTTGTCAACTACGCGAAAGGACCATATCAATCAGAACAGCGTGGGTATTTTTTATCAGAATAGCATTCAGTGGCTGGAAAAATTTCGTAGCGTGGCTGGTGTCCGTTCAGATTATTATTGGTTTGATGTTAACAGCAATCTCAATGTAAACTCGGGTAACCGCTACGATAGTATGACAAATCCCAAATTGGGTCTGATTTTTGGCCCTTGGGTACAGACGGAATTGTATTTTAATTATGGCAGTGGATTTCATAGCAATGATGCACGCGGAACGACTTCTATCGTTGATCCCAAATCAGGGGATTCGATTAACAGGGTTAATCCATTGGTGCGCTCGACCGGCTATGAAGTCGGGGTTCGTACCGCCATAATTCCGGGGCTACAGGCCTCCTTTGCCGCATTCCGACTGGATCTTGATTCAGAATTGTTATTTGTGGGCGATGCCGGAACAACTGAGGCCAGCCGTCCAAGTAAGCGGGAAGGGTTTGAGGTTTCACTGTTTTATATGCCCAAGGATTGGTTAACGATCGATATTGATTATGCATTGGCGCGCGCGCGTTTTAGTGATGACGATCCCAGTGGAAATTACATACCTGGCGCAATTAGAGGAGTAGGCAAGATGGCGGTTTCCGTCGATAACATTGGCCGGTTTTTTGGTAGCATGCAGGTACGCTATTTTGGCAAGCGCTCATTGATAGAAGATAACAGCGTACAATCCAATCACACCGTAACGCTTAATGGTCAAATCGGGTATAAAATTGGCAGCAATGTGCGCGTAATCCTGCAAGGATTCAATTTACTTAACACGCATGCACATGCAATTGATTACTACTATGCTTCCAGGCTTCCTGGAGAACCTACAGATGGCGTCAATGACGTGCATTTTCACCCGATTGAGAGCTGTTCACTGCGGGTCAATTTGGTAGCCAACTTTTAACTGACAAAATAAATTAAAAATCCCTTAAATTGTTTGCTGATGTACGATTTTATGTTTTTTCAGATAATCGAATTCTTGTCATAATTCCTGAGGAGTGTTGTATGGAGCGTTTTACTATTTCAATGGATGATCAGCTTTTTAAACAATTCGATAAACTTGCGCAGGCACGTGGTTATGATAATCGTTCAGAAGCGATTCGTGATCTTGTCAGAGAATATCTGGAAACCGCGCGCCTGCAAAAGAGCAACCAAGGCTATTGTATTGCCACGCTGAGTTATATCTACAATCATCACGAAAGGGATCTGGCCAGCCAGGTAACTTCGGCCCATCACAGCCATCACGATTTGACCTTATCGAGTATGCATGTCCATATGGATCACGATAATTGCCTCGAAGTTGTCATTCTTCGAGGAACGATTCAGGATGTCAGGACTTTTGCAAACCAGATAATTGCCACCAACGGTGTGCGGCATGGTAAGTTGCACATTGTACCGATTGAATTTGCCCAGGAACATCACTCCCACTCGACTGCTGCGCATACGCATAGCAGTCCGTTGACTTAACTTTCTAACAATAACCTTGTGAAAATAAAGAACCCAGTTTTAGTAACGAGGTTTTAGCTTCAGAATTTTGTCATATTCAGTGTGAATTTCCCCAATATTTGGATTTGCTGGCAGCAAATAGAAACATCCACATGACCAAAACAAAAGGAAATGTCAGTGTCGGTAAGCCAATCGGTGCAAGGAAATTAGCTAAACCGGCCTGGCAAATCACAGTTAAAACTCCCGCCAATAGAGCCAGAATTGCAGTGCCTGTAGTAGGCTTGAGGAAAACCCAACCAACCGCCATCATTGTCAACACCGGATTAAATGCATAGAGTCCCATTTCAATCAGTGTCTTATCGGCCCCTAAGCAGATAGGCAAGGCTACACCAACTATTGCACCAGCTAGCGCCATGGATGCACCGCGCAATGACGTAATTGCAATACCGGTAAGAAACAGGATACCTACAATAACGCTATCGGCAAACATCACTTCGGCGACGCCTTTGGTTACGGCTGTATACCAGGCCTCGGCCGCATCTTGCGTAAGAGTCGCAAACTCCGCTGCAACCACTGAGGCCGCCGCAATGTCAGCGGGAATGCCTGGTTCCGGCAATACAGGGCCACGCGCAAATCCGTCAAAAGAATAGACGGCCACCATAAACATCCAGCATGTTAGAACAAAGGGGGATGTTGATGCGGGAATGTTATAAGGCTGCAAGATCCGCATCAACGCAGCGAGCACAATGGTCGATAAAATCGAGGCAAGTACAACAAGTACCCAGAGTTGTGGCGTATTTTCCAGGAACAAAAATAGACAAGGACCTACCAAAGTTCCATTAAAGCCGTATAACCCTGCATCAATATCATCATCAGAGAAGCCTAATAAATATGCAGCAACCGTACTGCTGATGACGCCCACAGTCGCGGCAAGTCCAGCAGTGATCCCGCCAACATATAAGGCAATTAGAAAAATAAGACCGGTAACCGCATTGCAACAGAAAAACACTTGCCCTACGCCTCTGAAGATAACACGCAAAGGTTTGGGTATTGCCTTGTCAATCGATAAAGACCAATCCATGATGATTAGCTCCTAAAGTTTATGCAAAAAAGAAACTACGGTAACTAAATAAAACACTAATTTACTGAATCACTCATGCCAGGATTGACAGTAAGCTTGTGAAGGACATCGATCAACCTGTTCGCTGTTTCACTTCTTCCAGCAATCCTTGCTTCACAATAAAATCAATTATTTGATCAACACCTTCGCCAGTTTGCAGGTTAGTAAACACAAATGGCCGATCGCCTCGCATTTTTTTCGCATCTCGCGCCATCACATCCAAATTTGCTCCGACATAAGGTGCCAAATCAATTTTATTAATAACCAGCAACGCTGAACGTGTGATGCCAGGCCCCCCCTTACGCGGTATTTTCTCACCGGCTGCGACATCAATGACATAAATGGTTAGATCGGAAAGTTCCGGGCTAAAGGTGGAAGCTAAATTGTCCCCGCCGGATTCAACCAGAATAAGATCAAGATTGGGAAAATCGGCTGTCATGCGCGCAATGGCCTCAAGATTGATTGAAGCATCTTCCCGAATGGCGGTATGCGGACATCCCCCCGTCTCCACACCCATCAAACGCTCCGGAGGCAGCGCATTGGCGCGCAATAAAATCTCCATATCTTCCTTGGTATAGATATCGTTCGTAATAACAGCCATCTCGTAACGATCACGCATTTTCTTGCTTAAGGCCTCACATAAAGCCGTTTTTCCTGACCCTACCGGACCCCCGATACCCACTCGAAGAGGATTTGATTGTTTGTTCACGTGTAATACCTCAAAAATTATGACCGATAAACTCTACTATATTGGGTTTCATGTTGCATCGACAACAATGATAACCCTGGCGCCCAATTCGACAACTCGTCATCGTTGAGTTGCTGCGCACGTACTGATACTTCTTCAATCACTGTATGCAACGATAATAAAAGACTTTGTCCGGAAACCTGCCCAAGTGGCACTGATTTAACGCAAACTAACACTTGATTCTCAACCAATGAAAACAGCATTCCTAGCAATGCTGCTTCATGAGGCACTCCCAGAGCTTCTGCGACGCATGCAAATGCGGTAGGCAAAGGTATTTCGGATTGATCGGCTAAAATCGCATGTAGTGAATCGTCTGCAATCTTAAGATCCGTGACCAGTTTCCCTAAAGAGTACCCCATCTGTATTGTTTCCGCACGAAACTCTGCGGTATCTCGTGCTGCAACAAAACATTCAGTCCAGTAGCTAACGGTCTCCACATCGCGCTCGGCAAATGCTTTAAGTAAACGCCAGACGATTGGCGCTTCGAAATCCGCGATGATATTCAAGGCCTCCGAAATCCACACACGCGCAGAACTCTCATCATGCACATCACCCTTCTCAATGGCGGATTCCAGGCCTTGCGAATACGTATAGGCACCAATTGGCAGCGATGGACTTGCGAGTTGCAGTAAGCGCAGCAATAAAGTGGATTGCACAGTGAATGACTCCTAAGATTGCGAGTCGGAAGGTCTGTGAATCTTTTGGCGTGCTGGTATTGGTGCAAGCGGACCATGCGCATGATAATGGCCATCATCGCCATGGTGATGATGCCCTCCTCCACCATAAGCGCCTGATTCCGGTTCAAATTGCTCATCCTCTTCTATGACAGAAGCACCCAACCCCTCCAGCATTTGTTTCAAGACAGCATCTTGATGAATGCGCAGAAAAGCTTCTCCAACTTGGGTTTGCGTATGCCGATTACCCAAATGAAAGGCACACCGTAATAAATCATGTGGCGTCTGGCAAGTCACCCGATAAGTGGGCTCTTTAGCGGCAATAATCTGCACCACTCGCCCGTCATCGCTTCTAAGAAGGTCATTATTACGTAATATTGTGCCTCGCCCAGTAAAAATCGCCACTTCCTCACCTGATGCAAGCGTCGCTCTTAGCCGACTGTTTTCACGCATTTCGTAAGGCAAAACGAGTTGCGCATATACTGAGTCTGCATGATCTATTTTCTTATTCAGCGTAAGCATTTATGTTACCGTAAGTCATTAATTATACTGCAGCTATCAAAGAAACAAATGTCGTGATAGCTGCTCATCAAAATGAAAAATCCTTGTTCTTGTGCTACTCGTTAAAAAAGCAAGGTAAGAAATGCACCTAAAACAGGAAGTAGCGTTGTGCCATTGGCAACACGTCTTCAGCGCCGCACGTCAGCAATTGCCCATCCGCACGGACTTCATAGGTTTCCGGATCAACTTCCATTTTAGGAGTTGCGCTATTATGAATCATGTCTTTCTTGCGCAAGTTTCGGGTATTCTTAACCGCAATAATATCTTTGTCCAGCTTCAGTTGATCAATTAAATTAGCATTAAGCGCAGCTTGCGAAGCAAATGTAAAACATGATGTTTTGATCCCGCCTCCATATCCTCCAAACATGTAGCGATAATGTACCGGCTGAGGTGTTGGAATCGATGCATTAGGATCACCCATCAGCGATGCTGCAATCATTCCCCCTTTCAATATCATGGATGGTTTTACACCGAAAAAGGCAGGTCTCCATAATACAAGATCTGCATATTTACCGACTTCTATCGAGCCGATTGCATGTGCAATGCCATGTGTGATGGCCGGATTAATTGTGTACTTGGCAACATAACGTTTTACACGAAAATTGTCATTCCTTGAGTTATCTTCTTGCAATGTACCGCGCTGTATCTTCATCTTATGCGCGGTTTGCCATGTACGCAACACGACTTCACCAATGCGTCCCATTGCTTGCGAATCCGAGGACATCATAGAAATTGCTCCCATGTCATGCAAAATATCCTCAGCGGCAATCGTTTCTTTCCGGATACGTGACTCTGCAAAGGCAACATCCTCCGGAATATTGGCATGTAAATGATGGCACACCATCAACATATCCAAATGCTCATCAAGAGTGTTGACCGTATAAGGACGAGTCGGATTCGTAGACGAGGGTAAAACATTCTCCTGGCCAACGACTGCGATAATATCCGGCGCATGACCTCCACCTGCACCTTCGGTGTGAAAAGTATGAATAGTCCGATCTTTCATGGCAGCAATGGTATTCTCCAAATATCCGCCTTCATTAATAGTGTCGGTATGGATAGCGACCTGTACATCATATTTATCCGCCACATCCAGGCAATTATCGATCGCGGCATATGTGGTACCCCAATCCTCATGGAGCTTCAGGCCACAAGCTCCGGCAAGTACTTGCTCTTCGAGCGGTGTAGGCAGGCTGGTATTACCTTTACCGAAAAAGCCTGTATTCATTACTAGCCCATCCGATGCTCTTAGCATCGAATGAATATGCCAGGGACCGGGCGTACAGGTAGTTGCCGCTGTTCCAACTGCAGGTCCGGTACCGCCGCCCAGCATGGTAGTGATGCCGTTCATCATGGCGTCTTCGGCTTGTTGCGGAGAAATGAAGTGAATATGGGTATCAACACCGCCCGCGGTAACAATCGAATTTTCACCCGCAATAATCTCAGTCGCTGAACCAATTGCCATCGTAACATTCGGCTGAATATCCGGGTTACCGGCTTTTCCGATATTAGCTACTTTGCCATTCTTGATCCCAATATCCGCTTTTACAATCCCCCAGTGATCGATAATGATAGCATTGGTAATGACGGTATCCATAACATCCGCATGATTTCGCTGTGATTGTCCCATGCCATCCCGAATTACTTTACCACCACCGAATTTCACCTCTTCTCCATACGTAGTGAAATCTTTTTCAATTTCTATAAATAGCTCTGTATCGGCCAGACGAACACGATCCCCGGTCGTTGGACCCATCATCTCAGCATAGTTTCGACGGGAAATTTTTACGCTCATTTTCTTACTCCTGTAAAATTATTGCGATACAAACTATTTAAGTTTGCCCATCACTTTTTGGTTAAATCCATAAACGATCCGATCTCCCGCAAGCTCAACAAGCTCAACCGTTCTTTCTTGTCCTGGTTCGAAACGAATAGCTGTCCCGGCCATAATATTCAGGCGCATACCATAGGCAGCTTCTCGATCAAATTTCATCGCGGAATTAACTTCATAAAAATGAAAATGGGAGCCTATTTGTATTGGGCGATCCCCTCCATTTGAAACGGTTAGAGATTTAGTGTTTCTGCCCACGTTTAATTCTATTTCACCCGCCTCAGTAAATACTTCACCTGGAATCATTGGCACTCTCATGGCGATCTCCTATACTTTAAATTAGCTAAACAATCGGATTATGAACAGTCACCAGTTTTGTACCATCTGGGAACGTTGCTTCAACCTGAATATCCGGAATCATTTCAGAAACACCTTCCATGACATCAGAGCGAGTTAATATTCTTTGCCCGGCAGCCATAAGTTCTGCCACTGTCCGACCATCTCTGGCCCCTTCCAGTACAGCACAGGTAATCAGAGCAACTGCTTCAGGATAATTCAGACGTAAACCACGCGCTTTACGTCTTTCTGCGAGTAATCCGGCAGTAAATATCATCAGCTTGTCCTTCTCTCTCGGTGTTAAGTCCATAGTTCTTCTCCTGGGTAAAATGACGCTTACAATTTTAAAACTGCTGCAGCATCGTCAATGTAAAAACACTACAATTAATTATTAAGGAATCACGTATTCCACATCCGCGGCACAATAGCAGCACATCCGATTAATTCCGGTCGCAGCAAACCCCAGACACACAACATCACCTGTTTTGCCACTTCACTTGAATCACCCAAATAACGCACCACCAAAGCAGATTTAAGCTGCGACATTCCGACCTGGTCAGCTCGCTTTGTGATTTTATTTGTTTCTTCTCGAGCCAGATCAATCATTGGCTGGGATATTGTTTTTCCAGTCAGAATCAGTGTTGCACAGACTGTTTTTCCAGATAGTGCCAAAGCGCCACTCATCGCAGAGCTCTCGCCAAGAAGATGTATTTGCTCCAGCCAGATCAATTTGTTATTTCTCTTGATGCTGGTACGTTGCTTGATTTGACCGTTACTGAACGTTTCACCGTAGGCGGTCCTTCCAAAACACAATATTTCACAACTCACATAAACTGCATCATCTTCCAGGATTACCTGATGATCAATTTCTACGTTTGCATTGTTGTAAAAAATGGTTTCCTGCGGCACCCACTCAAGAGAGCCGCCTTTTTTTACATTGACTCTAATTTTCTGGTGTGAAGTATGGCCGTTAGCTTTGTACCATTTGGCAGCACCGGGTGTAATTATCTGTGCATTGGCAAATGCATCAACTTGAGCTGAAATTTCCAGCTGATCACCGCCCACAACCCCACCTGGCGGATGAATAATCACTACATGGCAAATCTTTTGTCCTTCAGGGTAAAAAGGTTTCTGTACCAGTAAAGGACCGAAGTGTTCTCGTTCTACGAGGCGCGTTACTCCATCCATTTCAGCGAATTTGAGTGATAATCTTGCTTGGAGTGGCTTATGCTCTGAAGCTACGTTTGAGGTGGATATAACAGCATCAGTTGGCTGCTTGAAATCACTTGGAATAGTAGAGTTCCGTTGCTTGATTTCTGATTCTTCTGAATAAGTGGATAGCAACATAGTTTTTTCCAGTATTAATGGAGAAAAGATTACAGAAGACCCTAAATTTGTAACTGGAAAGAGATTTTAAAAACATCAAGTGTTGGACCCGAGATTCCTGGCGCATAATTTAATCCTTTCATCAGCAGATCCCCATGCTGATAATATGCTGAAATACGTGCATTAAATCCATCGATAATATAGTTTAGACCCGTCTCAATTTCTTCTCGATTACTGCTAGCATTGGGTTGGACGCTGGTAAATCTGCCATAAGGCTGAAAATGCCCTATGCCAATTTTAGTTGGAAACATATAAAGACCGGTTACTGTCCACGACTTGCCATCGAACATGCAGAAGCAATCACGATCAGAAAATGCCGCAGTCGAGTAGTTAGCATAAAATTGTTTATACTCAGCATTTAAAGTAGTAACGCCCATATTTTTAGGCAATACTTTCTCGAATAATAAGTCGCCGGTAAAACCAAGAAAATCACTACGATTTATGAACGAGCCGGCGCCATTCTTTTGATAAGACATACCAAATGCGAGCGCTAAAATGTCTCCAGCCTTTCCATAATACGTACTGGAAGTGTAATAACCGGGGTTTTTTTCCGGATTCAGAAAATTATAGGTAACACGCGCAGCTGTCAGTATAGTGCCGCCCGGATTGGGGCCTGCAATTTTCGAGGATTCCAAGCCACGAAAAACTCCCACTGCATAACCCAGTGTGCCTGGAATAATACCAGGCTCTGCATTACCCCAAAAAGTTACACCGTCGTCACGGCCGTAACGACCTGCACCACCATCGCCAAACTTAGTGCTGAAATCTTGAGAAAAGAAAGGAGTTTTGAATGCATCATGAGTAGCCTGAAAAAAAGGGCCGCTTAGTTCCCCTCGTTCCGTGGGTGCCAACATACGCCCCCCCCATACATTAAAGTAGCGGTTGTACTCAAATTTAACAATCGCATCCAGAATGTTGTAGGACATCTTTGGATTTTCACCAGAGGCGGTATTGTTACAAAAGAAGCACTCGGTATTCACTTCGAATTTGAAGTGCTGATTAAACTGTCCATTGAGATAGAGACGCGCATTGTCATTGCTGTAAGCGCCATCATTCAGATTTCCAGAATTTGGATTTTCCGTCCATAACCCTGTACCGCGATACCCTGCTCCTAAACTAATCCATCTGTTTTCATTCGTTTCCACCTTGAGCATTTTTTTAATCGGTGCAGTTGCTCCGGCCATCGAATAGGCTTTCGGTACAGATAAAAGAAAAACACTCATCAGTAGAACCGTAAGGAAAAACCATGTCCATACCTGTTTTATCAATTTTTTATTACCTATATGGAAACTATGCCGGTCGAACATGATAAATGACTCCAAATTTGTATTCTCGATTTTCATTTGAAAGTTGCTATTGTCTTTATGCATGAGATTGCTCGTTCCCTAATATAGACTAATCCAATTGAATGATTAAACGGTCGATGATTGTTATTGCAAAAATAAGCAAAAAGATTCTATCGCAGAATTTCTATTAATTACATTTGGTAATACTTTTTATATGTTTAGTATGATTAATTGTTAACAAGTCACTAATAATTCGGTGGCTCTCAGTTCAACGCTTTCTTTTTAACCGAGGTATGCTGATTTTCGTAAACTTCGAAGTTTTGTAAAATGAGAACATGAAATGAAGAACAAAAATGGAATAACTGTTTGCCCAGTATGACCAGGTATTTCGGGATCAATGCGAAAGTTACTAATACAAAACACAAGACTCTAAATCAGTGAATACAATCTATAATCCTATAGCTCTTGTCACGATGATCGAC
Source organism: Nitrosomonas ureae (assembly GCF_001455205.1). Lineage (NCBI taxonomy): Bacteria > Pseudomonadati > Pseudomonadota > Betaproteobacteria > Nitrosomonadales > Nitrosomonadaceae > Nitrosomonas > Nitrosomonas ureae. The sequence goes on along the minus strand of NZ_CP013341.1, from coordinate 2,489,983 downwards.
AAGATAGTACGAACGGCGCAGCCGATTTTGGATACATGGTCGAGAGGATCATAGGGGTTATGTGAGTCGAAATGCTCACATAACAATGAACAATTATTGAAAAGGAATGGAATGCTGATAGGTTATCCAAGCAGATAAATCATGTGTGGCAAAACAGGTCGAGCCGCAAGAATGTTAACCTGAATTTCTACCAGTACACCAGCACTTCAGACACAATGCGGGGTAGGAATATTCTTGGTAGAGTCTCGTTTGCAGGAAGGTTAGGTACAAAATACGGCCGATTCCTTTATTGCTAAAACATGCATTATCTCTTGTCAGATCGGGAGGCATCCATATAAATGAAAATGACTGATATTACTGCGATTCTGGGCAACGAAAGCGAACAACTTCTCAATCATATTTGCAATACGATTCCTAAACATAACTTGCAGCTGCCAGGTACCGATTTTGTCGATCGTGTGATGGCATTGAGCAATCGAAAACCAAGTGTTTTGCGCAATTTGCAGGCACTTTATCATCGGGGACGATTATCCGATACAGGTTATTTATCCTTGTTGCCTGTAGATCAAGGGGTGGAACACTCGGCAGGCGCATCGTTTGCACCTAACCCAATGTTTTTTGATCCGAAATGTATTGTTGAGCTTGCTATTGAAGGTGGCTGCAATGGTGTCGCCTCCACTCTGGGGGTATTGGCGATCGTGTCACGTCAGTATGCACATAAAATCCCTATGATTCTTAAAATCAACCATAATGAATTGCTGACTTACCCTAATAAATTCGATCAAACGCTATTTGCGAGTATTGATCAGGCCTTCGACATGGGAGCTTGTGCAGTGGGGGCAACTGTATTTTTTGGTTCGGATGAATCGCGTCGTCAAATTCAAGAAGTTTCAGCAGCATTTGAACATGCGCACGATCTAGGTATGGTCACCATATTATGGGCGTACACTCGAAATAGTGCGTTTAAAACTGCAGACAATGATTATCATGTCAGCGCCGATCTAACGGGTCAGGCTAATCATCTGGCAGTCACCATCGGTGCAGATATCGTTAAACAAAAAATGGCTACCAATAACGGTGGCTATAACGCAATAAAATTCGGCAAAACTCACCCCAAAGTATATAGTGAACTCACAACAGATCATCCGATTGATCTCGTGCGCTATCAAGTCGCAAATTGTTACATGGGACGGATCGGCATGATCAATTCGGGTGGTGAATCGGGCAGCGATGATTTGCACCAAGCCGTTAGAACTGCCGTAATTAACAAACGTGCCGGAGGAATGGGGCTCATCTCCGGGCGCAAAGCCTTTCAAAAACCTTTCGCTGAAGGTGTCAAGTTGCTTCACTCGATACAAGATGTGTATTTGTCGCATGAGGTAACTATAGCTTGAGAAGGGTAGTTGGAATGTAGCAGGTCTAACCCGATATGACAGTCACGCGATCAAATCGGGACTGTCCTGTCAACAATACAATCACTTGGAATGTGATTGCTGTATAGCATCCAAATTGCTCCGTGCTTCTTCATTTCCTTGCGCAGCTGCTTTCTCAAACCATTCGATCGCTTTCTTCTCATCCCTTGCCACGCCTTCTCCGGTAAAGTACATGGCACCTAAATTATTTTGTGCATCTACATGTCCTTGTTCTGCAGCCTTCTTAAATAACTCGACAGCTTGTTCCATGTCCTTAGGCACGCCCTCACCATTGGCATACATAAGCCCTAAATTGAATTGCGCATCGGCATAACCCTGCTCCGCCGCACGGTAAAACCATCCGGCCGCGAGCTCAGGATCAGTATTTAATACCTGCCCGGAAGCTGTCTTGGAAACAGCATCGCCCGTATAATACATCACACCCAAGCCATTCTGGGCAACTGGATCTCCAGCTCTAGCATCTTCCATGAGCGCCTTAAATTTTTCCGCAGCAATATTTTCATCACCAACATCTGACGGCATAATCTGTTCCTTCAGCGCAGCCTTCTCATCTTCCGTCAAACCCTCACTCATAAATGATGGAATCTCACCCATCTTGGTGATTTCACCCATGGGGTTTGGTATTGCGCTATCTTCTGATTTATCACTTTTTGTCTCTTCACCGCAACCATGTAGCAATAAAATCGCTGCCGCAAGTAATAAAACAGCAAAAACTTTCATTTATATTTTCCTTTATTTCTCAAGTTAAACAATATAAAAAATACACTATAACAACTCGATGAGAAGTTGTGTATTGATAGTTACTAACGAGCACCAGCCTTTTTTAACAATTCAGTAATTTCCCGATGTTGATAGCGACTGGCAAGCATCAATGCAGTCATTCCATTACCTGCTTTAAGATTAAGATTGGCATTTGCTGCGATCAGCGAATAGACAACTCTCAAATTACCATGTTGAACTGCAAGCATTAATGCAGTAGCGCCATTTTCCAACTGATAATCTACTTCGGCTTTTGCATTAACCAAGATTTGAATGGTCTGCTGATGACCTTCTTGCGCAGCCAGCATCAGAGCTGTCATACCATCTGCCCGTTTAGCATTTACATCTGCCTGAGCATCTAACAACAAAGTAATGACTTTCTTTCTATCTTTCTCGGCAGCCAGCATCAATGCCGTGCCATCTTCTTCAGAAACAGCATTTACATCAGCTCCGGCTCTTAATAAAATCTCAACCACCTGATCACGACCATCTCGGGAAGCACGCATCAAAGGCGAGAGACCGTCATATACTCTTAAATTTACATCCGCGCCGGCTTGTAGAAAGCGCTCTACGATAGCGGAATTTCCCTTATTTACCGCTGCTAGAAAAGCTGTATTCAATTCTTTCGGGTCTATTTTTTGATTCTCAAGAATATTATTTACCAAAGAAAAATTTCCCTTGTCTGCGGCAGTAATCAATTCATCATCAACATCCCCTGACCAGGCATCGAAAGCTAGAAAAGTCAGTAAAAACATAATTCCTGTTATAAATTCTTTTTTAAAAAATCTTATCATGCAAAATTTCCTATAATCATTCAATTATTTTCATGCGGAGAATTCCAGAATTCTAATTAGCTTATCGGTTTTGTATTTATTAATCGAATAGAAGAATTATACAATTTAAATAATTTTATTACCGCCATGTAACCCGGAATTCTATTATCTATTACATTTCAATATCATGTGCTGTATGCTATTGCTGCACAGGGTGTATTAATCTACTGCCCAATAAAAAATCTGATGCAAATTGCTAATTTGATAGATATGAATCGGAACGTTTTGAATGTAGTATCTTGGTTGGTCATGTGATTACGGTTAAGAAGCCAAAGTTCTTACTCTGGAAATAATTCGAAAAAATTAATTTTTATGATCATTGATCATTATGACATCGTTATTGTTGGTGGTGGCCCGGTAGGCATGGCATTAGCGCTTGGCCTACATGATAGTGGAATATCAAGCCTGCTTCTGGAAGCTCGCGGACTACCTGAAAAAGACGAAGATCCGCGTCCATTGGCATTATCGCATGGCAGTTATCTGATATTGCAGCGATTGAAAGTGTGGGATAAGTTAATACATAATACCCCGATCCGGACAATTCATATTTCCAATCGCGGCAGTTTCGGGCGTACTATTTTGGAATCTCAGGATGCCGGTGTTCCTGCGTTAGGCTATGTAGTGAATTATCATGATCTTTTTAGTGCCATGCATGCGCAGCTAACGACCGCGCAATCCAAATATATTGCCGGTGCTTTAGTTACCCGAATCGATACTACTGAAAGCTCGGGCAATGTATTCTTTGACCATTACGGACAATCAAAACAAGTAACCGCTAAGCTGCTTGTTCTGGCTGATGGCGGCCAACTTACCAAACAAATACCCGACATTAATTATCAATCCTATGACTATCAGCAATGGGCTGTAGTGGCAAATATCAGAGCTGAGAATAAGCAAACGGGCATCGCTTATGAGCGCTTTACGCCGGATGGACCTGTTGCACTACTTCCCAATGATTCGGATTTTTCTTTGGTATGGACTGTAGCTCCAGAAATTGTAAAGAGAATTACCGAATTGAATGACAGATCTTTTTTATTCCAGCTACACCAACATTTTGGCGATAGACTCGGAAAATTTATTGGCGCGGGGAAAAGATCGGCATTTCCGTTATCACTTAAATATGCCGCATCCTCCGTATCGCAAAGAATTGCACTCATCGGCAATGCAGCCCAAACTTTACATCCGGTTGCAGGACAGGGGTTTAACCTGGGCTTGAGAGATGCCTATGAATTAACACATGAAATCATTCACACGAAAAATGTATCGCAAGAGCTCGGCGCACCCACCATGCTATCCAGATTCCACCAGAAAAGACAAAAAGACAGCAACGCTGTTAGAATCTTTACCGATACTTTGGTCAAGCTATTTTCCAATGATAATAAAATACTAAACCAGGCTTATGGATTCGGTTTAAGCACTTTGGATTGCTTGCCGCCGCTTAAACGCTTTGTTGCGCGCCGCATGATATTTGGCGCAAAAGGATAACTTCGATCTTTGTTCCACGGTCAATTTGACAAAGGTTATAATAAAGCCCGTAAGAGAATATGAAGATATAATTCCATTTTCCTGATTGAGCTTTAAGCTGTTTTCTACAAACTTTCAAATAACAACAATACTCAACATCAGATCTAACCTACTATTAATAATCTCCATAAGATGTTTCCATGCAAATTGGCCCTCACATTCTAAAGAATAAGTTGATTGTTGCTCCAATGGCCGGTGTTACCGATCGACCGTTTAGGCAGCTGTGCAAATCAATGGGTGCCGGCATGGCCGTATCCGAAATGGTGTCAAGCAACTCTCTGCTCTGGGGTTCTAAAAAAACACAGCGCCGAGCGAATCATGAAGGAGAAGTTTCTCCCATTTCTGTTCAAATTGCTGGCGCTGACCCGCAGATGCTTGCAGCAGCGGCACAGTATAATGCAGAAAATGGCGCCCAGATTATCGATATCAACATGGGATGTCCGGCAAAAAAAATATGCAATGTCATGGCGGGTTCAGCGTTATTACAGGATGAAAAATTAGTAGAAAAAATCCTAATTGCGGTAGTTAGAACGGTTGATATTCCAGTAACCCTTAAAATCCGCACCGGATGGGATAAACAACATAAAAATGCATTATCTATTGCACATATTGCAGAAAACTCAGGCATTCAGGCGCTTGCAATTCATGGTCGGACACGGGCGTGCGCTTACACTGGCACCGCGGAATACGATACCATAGCCGCGGTGAAGGCGGCAGTTAGAATTCCTGTCATCGCAAATGGCGATATCACTACCCCGGAAAAGGCAAAACAAATCCTAGTCTATACTAAAGCGGATGCGATCATGATTGGCCGCGCTGCCCAGGGAAGGCCCTGGATCTTCCGGGAAATAGATCATTTTCTTACAACAGGCCAACATCTCCAGTCACCTGAGGTATCTGATATACATCGAGTTTTAATTAATCATCTGCATGATTTATATCATTTCTATGGCGAATACTCGGGTGTTCGCATCGCACGCAAACATATATCCTGGTATACCAAAGGACTCATAGGATCCGCCGGATTTCGTCAGGCGATGAACCAGTTACCAACCAGTGATCAGCAAATTTCTGAAACCAATAAATTTTTTACCCAATTAGCTAAAAAAGGCCAAAGATTGAGTTACATCAAAGAGGGGAGTAATTAGTTTATGAGCGCAGTAAAGGAGAATGAAATTGCATCATGCATACGGAATACCATAGGTGGGTATCTCAATGATCTGGATGGAGAAAAACCGGGAAATATTTATAGCATGGTAATTCAAAGTGTTGAAAAACCTTTAATAGAAGTTGCCATTCAGCATACCCAGGGCAATCAAACACAAGCGGCTGAATTACTTGGAATTAACCGCAACACATTACGTCAAAAAATGAAACAATATCAGATTAAATGATTATTAAACAAGCACTCATCAGCGTTTCTGATAAAACCGGAATCATTGACCTAGCCCGGAAACTCACCCATTACGGCATCAAAATTATATCTACAGGTGGTACTGCGAAATTATTAAATGAGGCCGGAATATCCGTTATTGAAGTTAGTAATTATACTGGCTTTCCGGAAATGCTGGATGGTCGGATTAAAACACTTCACCCTAAAATTCATGCCGGTATTCTCGCACGTGATGATTTTCCTGATCATCAGCAGGCGCTTGATCAAGCATCGATATTAAATATCGAATTGGTAATAGTCAATTTATATCCATTCAGACAGACAATCGCAAAACAAAACTCCACGCTCAGTGATGCGATTGAGAATATTGACATTGGGGGCCCTACAATGATCCGGGCAGCTGCCAAAAATTATCAGAAAGTCGCTGTAATAACCGATCCCTTGGATTATTCTTTACTCTGCGACGAACTGGAAGCTAGTAATAAATCGATCAATTCGGCCACTCGTTTTAAGTTGGCCCAAAAAGCTTTTGCACATACAGCTTCGTATGACAGTGCTATCAGTAATTATTTGACTGCATTGGATGAAAACTTTCTCCATAAAGATTTCCCAGAATCGCTTCATCTGAATTTCAATATCGCACAAAATTTACGCTATGGAGAAAATCCTCATCAAAAAGCAGCATTCTATCGAGATTCGATCATAACTTCTGGTGGTTTGGGGAGTTATCAACAACTACAAGGTAAAGAATTATCCTACAATAACATTGCAGATACCGACGCAGCTTGGGAGTGCGTTAAAACATTTGATAAACCAGCCTGTGTAATCGTGAAGCATGCTAATCCTTGCGGAATAGCCATTTCTGAATCAGTACTGAATGCTTATCAACTTGCATTCGCAACCGATCCGGTTTCTGCTTTTGGCGGCATCATTGCTTTCAATCGAATCATCGACAAAGATACTGCAGAGGCAATTCTTAAACAATTTGTTGAAGTGATTATTGCACCGGAAATTTCACCTGAAGCACAACAGTTACTATTACAAAAAAATAATATTCGAGTATTGATGGTACCGTTACAAACAGAAAGCTCTATCTATGATTTAAAAAAAGTCAATGGCGGACTTCTTGTTCAAACACCGGATTTTTCTAATATTACCGCAGCCGATCTGACGATAGTGACTAAAGTAAAACCCACTGCGCAACAATTGGATGATTTATTGTTCGCATGGCGAGCAGCAAAGTTTGTTAAGTCCAATGCTATTGTATTTTGTCGCAACGGCCAAACAATCGGCATTGGGGCAGGTCAAATGAGCCGGATTGACAGTGCACGGATTGCATCTATAAAAGCTCAACAATCGGGTTATACACTTACAGATTCTGTTGTCGCGTCGGATGCATTTTTCCCCTTCCGCGATGGTTTAGACGTTGTAGTACAAGCAGGAGCCACAGCGATAATTCAACCTGGTGGCAGTATTCGGGACGACGAAGTCATTGCTGCCGCGGACGAACAAGGCATTTCCATGATATTCACAGGCATCCGTCATTTTAGACATTAGAAAATCTCTATATCATGAAGTTATTAGTTATTGGTGGAGGAGGCAGAGAACACGCGCTGGCATGGAAATTAAGCCTCTCATCACGCGTGCACAAGGTATTTGTGGCGCCTGGAAATGCGGGTACTGCGCTTGAACCTGGGTTAGAGAATATTCCCATTACTTCAATCCCTGAGTTAATCGAATTTGCACGGAAAGAGCATATTGCAATCACCGTTGTCGGACCAGAAATACCGCTTGCTGCAGGTATTGTTGATGCATTCCGGGCCGACGGCTTAAAAATCTTTGGGCCAACTCAACAAGCGGCACAGCTCGAGACTTCAAAGATTTTTGCCAAGAAATTCATGCAGCGACACCAGGTCCCTACCGCATCCTACATGAGCTTCACTGATGCTGAATTAGCGCATCAATATATTGATCAGCAGCCTACCTCTTTAGTAATTAAAGCAGATGGCCTCGCGGCAGGAAAAGGTGTCATTGTTGCACAAACCCATGAACAAGCACACTCAGCTGTGGATGCCATACTGGTCAATAAAGATCTTGGCACTGCGGGATGCGAAATTATTATTGAAGAATTTCTCCAGGGTATAGAAGTCAGCTTTATCGTCATGACTGATAGTCTCCATATCCTCCCGATAGCAACCAGTCAAGATCATAAACGTCTCTATGATGAAGAATTAGGCCCTAATACTGGTGGAATGGGTGCATACTCGCCCGCCCCTTTTATTTCACCCGATCTGCACGCACAAATCATGCGAAATATCATCGATCCTGTCATTAGCGGATTAAGGCAAGAAAGCATCCGCTATACCGGTTTTCTTTATGCCGGCTTAATGATTACAGAGGATGGCCATGCAAACGTACTGGAATTTAACTGCCGTCTGGGAGACCCGGAAACGCAACCTATCATGCTTCGTTTAAAAAGCGATCTGTTGACACTCATTGAGCATGCTATAAATGGAACGCTAGACAATGCTGATATCGAATGGGACGAACGTGCCGCGCTTGGCGTGGTAATGGCGGCGCATGGTTATCCGGCGAACACGAGAAAAAATGATGTCATTCATGGCCTGCATGATCTTATCGATCAACAAAAGAACAATGATAATTTTCATATTTTTCATGCCGGAACGATCATGAAAGGAACAGAAGACAACGAAATTCTCACTGCAGGAGGGCGGGTTTTATGCGCAACGGCATTAGGGGAAAATATTAAAACCGCTCAGCAAAATGCTTATAAGCTCATCGAAAAAATTTACTTCGAGGGTTATCAAGTTCGCCATGATATCGGCTATCAAGGCATTAATTATCAGGAAAAAATTAAGCAAGAAGCAATTGAGTAAGTGTTTTCAAATATAATTGAACAAGGATAACCCGGAAATTTTAATATAAGATTGTTGTGCAGCTTGGAGATACAGTTGCTGTCTTTGAAAATCTGAAATTACCTTCGACAGATCAGCATCTTGCAAATCAGAAAGTAATTTTTCAAATTGAATATTTTGATCATCACCAACGCTTTCCAAGCTGTCTATTTCATTCATCCGAGCTCCAATAGCGGACTGCTTTGTAAGTACATGCTCCAAACTGTTGTTAATATTTTGAAGCGCTGTATTTAAGCTATTTGACAATCGCGTGCTTCCCGGTTGACTGCTGGATGGTGTTTCGAGCGCCGTAATCAAGTCGCTCACAGTTTCAAAAATACTTTGATTACTGCTTGGAGAAACTGTAAATCTATCTCCATTCGCCGGATCTCCAGTAATACTCAATTGTATTCCGTCAAAACTGATCGCACTGTCACTGGTGTAAGGATTACCTGACGAAACCGCCGACCCTGTGGTTACGTTTACAATGTCATAAGTTGTTACACCCGCTGCAACAGTAAAATTAATCTCGTAATTAGCACCTGTAAGATCAGCTGGTACGATCACTGATCCCTTGTCGATGATACCAGTACCATTGTTTAATGAATCGGCTGCGGTTGAGAAAATACCGTTTCCGTCCCTTATACGCTCAAAAACATCGATGCCAGAATCGCTGACAGGAAGTTGGCGTGCCGATCCAACTTGATTCATTCTCTGTCCCTGATCTCCCGCATACTGCACATTAAGACCCGTTTGCACAAAAGGCTTTGTATTAGCCTGATATCCCGAAAATAAGAATTGTCCATTCTCATCCGTGGTATTGGCTAAACCCACTAATGAATCAAACTTACCACGCAATTCCGTAGCAAGGATCTTCTTATCCGCATCGTTTAGCGTCGAATTTCCCGCATAAACCGCTGAGTTATGCACGCTCTGAAGAATCGAAGTTACTTGCTTGAGTACATTCTCTTCCAGCCCCAATGAGGAGCTTGCACTGGCACGATTAACAGAAAATTGTTTATTCAGTGCTGCTGCTTGTGTAACATTCAACGCCTGTGCCGCAGCAATTGGATCATCTGAAGGTGTCAGGATTCGTTTACCGGTAGATAGTTGCTGTTGGGTCTTAACTAAGTTGCCCTGGTTCTGGAGCATCAAATTAGTCCCGGTTTCATGAATTGTTTGTGTACTGACGCGCATGGTATGACCCTCAGCTTAGAAATACATTAACGGATACGAAGAATTGAATCAAACAGTGTATTGCTCATTTCAATGATCTTACTTGCAGCTTGGTAAGCTTGCTGAAAGCGCATTAAATTGGCAGCTTCTTCATCCAGATTAACACCTGATGTGGACTGTATAGTATTTTCAATTTGTGCTAGGAAATTAGCTTGTGACTTACTGGTCACTTCCAATTCTCGCGTTTTATTACCAATCTGACTGACAAGCTGTCCATAAGCAGACTGGTATGATGCTGTACCATTCTCCACAGTATTTTTAGTCTGTAAGGCACCCAGCAACAATGCATTCCGATTATCGGCAGAGCCGTTAAGATTAGGCGTAATTGTAAAAATATCTCCCGCAGCAGGGCTGCCACTAATTTGAAAAGTGTAACCATTGAAACTAATATCAGCTCCTTCAGTATATGCTTGATTGGTGGCTGGTAACCCGGCACCGGTACCCGTCACATCATATTGACCATCGTATGGCGTATGAAATGTTATAGTTAGCGGTTGCTGAAGATCGGGATCCAGAGGCAAGGGATTTACAGTTCCGGCACTGATCTTCCCGGTACCGGTATTTGTTACTGCTGCATTGGTACGATTAGGTGCCGCTGCAGCAATTTTGGTTGTGTCGGCAATATTTACCGCGATATCTTTCGCGCCATTTACAGTAGGTTGTATTCGGAATCTCTCATTTGTAAGAATAGTTGCTCCGGTAACAGAAATACCATCAAGTATTAATGGCGCTCCCCCTGATGGAGCAACTAAGGTACTTACCGAAGTATTATCCGATAATCTCGTTAATGTATAGTTAGTGCCATCGTATGAGAATTGATAATCACTCGTAGTTAAGGCACCGTGATCGCTTATGCTTGCAGTAATATTAGAAGCCGGATTATTGGTTAATGCTGAAATTACCTTGGGCGATGGAACAGTGAAGAAATTTACCCCCATATTACCATTAAGATCCACGCCTAACTGATGTTGCTCATTGAAACTCTGCGCTAACGTAATGGCAATTCTTCCTAAGGCATTTTGTGCACTATCAAGCGTTTCGCTTCTAAAGGACAAAAGCCCTCCTAAAACCCCACCGGTAACCTGATCCTCATTAATCTGAATAGTATTATTCCTAGAGATGAGACCTAAGGTTAGATCGCTCGGATCGTCAGGTGATTGGATCGCCTTTAACGACAGTACCTGACTTCCAACAACCAATGCTTGCCCATTCCCCACAAAAATACTTACACTTCCATTACTTTCCCGGATGGTATCCGTATTGATTAACTTACTTAACCGATTGATAAGTTCATCACGCTGATCAAGCATATCATTAGCGGGCTGTCCGCCGGATGCACCTTCTGCCAGTGTAATTTGTTGATTTATTTCGGCTAGCTGAACCGCCAAAGAATTTACCTCAACGACAAGACTGGTAACTTGCGCGTTAATACCTTCTCTCATTTGTGACATGCGCTGATCCATACTTTGGAAGCGCGCCGCGAGCGCTTCACCATTACTTATCATGGCTTGGCGTGATGGAATCACAGATGGATTTGATGCAACATCTTGCAGCGCACTAAAAAAATTTTGGAGTGCTGGAGAGAGTCCCGAAGTAGTGTCTCCCAGCATATCGTCTAATTGCTTAATTTGTGCAAAATGACTATCTAGCGATTGGCTTTGTGTTTGGATCTGTAAGGATTGGTTAACAAGAAACTGGTTGTATATACGTTGAACTGTCGTTGAGTGAACACCGCGCCCAACAAATCCGGCCCCCGATGATTGTGGTGTATTGGTGTTCAGTATGACCTGCTGGCGATTATATCCGGGAGTAGCCACATTACTGATATTATGGCTGGTTGTTAGTAACTGATTTTGCGCAGTTAGTAAACCAGAAATCCCAATGTCAAGAATACCATTTCCCATAGTTTATATGCCGACCTTTAATTTTATTTGATTTCTAATAGCGATATCGGTAAGTTGATAAAAGAATTAAAAGATTTTCGTTGTCAAATGAATTCACGATTCTGCATTGCTTCACTGTTAATTATTCGAATCAGCTTCTCGGCATATTTTGGATCGGTAGCATAACCCGCCCGCTGCAAACCCGTTGCAAATGCCGCAAAATCAGAAGATTCCAAGACTTTGGCATAACGTGGATTATCCAATAACAATCTAGCATAATCGTTAAACCCTTCCGCATAGGAGTTATAAGCACGAAATTTATCTACGATCTTTTGCGGTATACCATTAATATATTCAGTAGTTACTTTCTCTACAGTGTCGCCTTTCCAACTTGTGCCGGCTTTAATACCGAACAGATTGTAACTCGGGCTATTGTCAGCACGACGAATCTCATGTTTGCCCCAACCACTCTCAAGAGCTGCTTGAGCCAGCATAAAATGAGAAGGAATACCCGTTGATTGAGAGGCAGTCTTTGCATGTGGCATAAGCATATTGATAAAATCCGTTGAGCGATTGAACGATTTCGTCAGCTGTGATTCGATTTGAATGGGTGTTATAAAAACTTCATTCGATGAAGTCATTTTTTCTGTTTTCTTCGAATTCTGCACGCTAGGCCACAATTGACCGGATATATCGCCGGGGTGTCCATTTTTTAGGGGTGATGGCGGATTAACGGCACTTATAGAAGACAAAATAGCGTCGGCCTGACTTATTGAAGTCTGTGGTTCAATCGGACCATCGGCTCTACCTAATTGTTTTACTAATATATTAGCGATACCAATGCCTTTGGTTGACAGGTGCTGAGCAAGCTGTTGGTCATACATTTGTGTAAAAAACTGCGTTTGTTGGCTATCAAACATTCCATCTTTAGGAGTCGCTTCCCGCATGCTTTTAAGTAACATATTCATAAATAGTGCTTCAAATTGCTGCGCCGCCTTATGTAAAGCCTGTTGCGGATCTCTCTTTGCCATCAGATGCAAATCATCAATGCTTTTGGCATCAACCGCAAGCTTGCTTGAAATATCCGCTGATATCATTATGTATATTCTTCTGGGTTAAATAATTTCCAAATCTGCACGCAACGAACCTGCAGCTTTTAGTGCTTGCAAAATGGACAATAAATCTTGTGTTGTTGCACCAATCGCTGTTAACGCTTTAACAACTTCGCCAAGATCAGCTCCATTTGGCAACAGCATTAAATTTCCTTCGTCAGTACGTATCTCAACTTGAGACCGCTGCGTGACAACAGTTTCTCCCCGTTGTGCGAATGGACCCGGTTGGCTAATTACAGGCTCTGTATTGATAATGATTGATAAATTGCCATGCGCAATTGCGCTTGTTTCCAGCGTCACCGATTGATTCATTACAATAGATCCGGTGCGGGAATTAACAATAACTTTTGCTGTTGCTTTAGCGGGAACCACATCCATGCTCTCAATCTGGGAAATAAACATGATTCTCTGACTAGTATCAGCAGGCGCTTTCACTTGGACGACACGTCCATCAACCGCAACGGCAGAAGCCGGGTAAAATGAATTAATGGCATCTACGATTCGATTCACCGTTGTAAAGTCGGTTGAATTCAGCTCAAGATTAATATAGTCCCCCTGCCCTACAACCGTTGGAATCTCACGCTCGACTATACCTCCTCCGGAGATTCTTCCCACGCTGAGATGATTAACCTGCACACTACTTCCCCCGGCAGCGGCTCCGATGCCACCTACCAAAACACTTCCTTGTGCCATTGCATAAACCTGATTATCAGCCCCTTTTAGTGGAGTCATTAGCAACGTTCCGCCACGCAAACTTTTTGCATTTCCCATGGACGATACCGTAACATCGATATGCTGCCCGGTTTTGGTAAACGCAGGCAGTGTTGCTGTCACCATTACAACGGCAACATTTCTTAACTGTAAATTGGTTCCAGGCGGTAAATTAACCCCTAACTGACCCAACATGCTGATAATGCTTTGTACCGTAAATGGCGTCTGGGTAGTCATATCACCACTTCCATCTAAGCCGACTACTAACCCATAACCTATCAATTGATTGTTACGGACCCCCTGAATCGATGCTAAGTCCTTTATTCGATCCGCCAGACTTATGCCCGGTAGAAATAAGCATATCATCAGCAAACTTTGAATAATCATGTGCAAAATTTTCATAATGTTATGTACTTTTCAGAAAATCGAATATACGTATCAAAATAATCAAAAAGGCGTCGCATTCAGAAAAAAGCGCGATAACCACCCCATCGTCTGAGCTTCATCAATATAGCCATTAGCACGATATTCAATGCGCGCATCAGCTATCTGCGTCGATGATATGGTGTTTCCCATAACATGGATTGGATTGACCACTCCGGAAAGCCTGATGAATTCTTGCCCTTGGTTTATCCCAATCTGTTTTTCACCACTGACCACCAGATTTCCATTTGGCAATGCCTCAATCACTGTTACTGTAATCGTTCCTTTAAAATCATTTTTGCTGGAACTCTCACCACCGCCATCAAAACTATTGTTGGATTTAGCTTCAACAGTGGCATGTTTTTTTAATAAACCTAAGGGTATTCCAAGAAGACTGGGAACCGAGAAATCAATACTTCCTGAGCGATCTACATTACTTCCTGAGCTCTTACTTGCATTTGTTCGTTCATTCAAAGTAACAATGATCGTATCGCCAACACTTCTTGCGCGGCGATCTTCAAATAAGGGGGTATAACGAACACCATTCGTCGTACTATTTAGGGCTTGCAAAATAGAACCATTAGGCTGAATAACCGCCAAGCTTTGATGAGCTGGTCGTAAGGAATTAGGTTGATGAGTAACTGTTGATGGCGTGGTTGTACAACCCGATGCAAGCATAAAAAACATCAATATATATGCGAAAAGATATTTATTACCTATCAACGGCTGGCAGTTAACCATTCTATTACTCCCGTAATTAACCGATTATAGTTGCGCTAGTTTTTGCAGCATTTGATCGGATGTCTCAATAGACTTGGAATTCATTTCATAAGCCCGTTGCGTTTGAATCATATTAACCAATTCCTCCACTACACTTACATTTGAAGTTTCGACGAAACCCTGATCCAGAATCCCCAATCCATTCGTTCCAGGCGCATTCTGATTGGGCGTTCCGCTGGATGCGGTTTCCATATACAGGTTCTCCCCCATTTTCTGTAATCCGGATGGATTGATGAAGCTTGCCAATTGGATATTACCCAGTTGTATGGGTACATTGGAGCCAGGCACCGTTGCAGATACCGTACCATCTCGCCCTACCGTGACAGTCTGGGTATTAGGTGGAACAACAATTGCCGGCTGCACCATATATCCGCTGGAGGTTACAAGTTGACCGTTAAGGTCCAATTGGAATGCTCCATCACGAGTATAGGCGGTTGTACCATCAGGCATTAAAACCTGAAAAAAACCCAGCCCTCGGATTGCAACATCGCGAGGATTATCAGTCGGCTGTATTATTCCCTGAGTAAATATACTTTCAGTTGCCACTGGTTTAACGCCTGTGCCAAGCTGCAAGCCGGAAGGTAATTGAGTTTGTTGCGAGGATTGAGCACCCGGTTGTCGCAATGTTTGATACATTAAATCTTCAAACACTGCACGAGATCGCTTAAAGCCATTGGTATTGACATTCGCCAAATTATTAGCAATCACATCCAATTTGGTCTGCTGTGCTTCTAAACCCGTTTTGGAAATCCATAATGAACGTATCATTTGATTAATCCTTTCAATTTACTGTTTCTAGGCTCTTACAAGCATAATTTGACTAGCCTGCTGTGCATTGCGCTCTGCATTCTCCAGCATCTTCATTTGCATATCGAACTGACGAGCTAAAGCAATCATGCTGACCATCTCATGCACGACATTCACATTACTGCCTTCCAGTGTTCCGTCGATCAGTCGAACTCTGGCATCAACGAGTGCTTCTTTACCATCTTTTTGACGAAACAAACCATCGGCACCCTTTACAAGATTCTCCTCCGGAGGATTGACCAACTTAATTCGCCCGACTATAGCCACAGTATTTGGCAACGCATTAAGCGGAACTGTTGATACCGTTCCATCCACACCGATAGTAATGCGCGTTTCCGGTGGAACAGAAATAACTCCCGTGTCACCTTTAACTTTCAAGCCATTCTGGGTTAACAGCAAACCATTCGGACCGACTTGCAAACTACCATTACGGGTATATGCCTCTTCACCATTATCAAGTTGCACGGAAATCCAACCAGGACCACGAATAGCAACATCAAGATCACGCCCAGTAGTCTCTAGTGGGCCGGTAGTGAAATCGGAACCCGTCGTTGAGTCCACCACAAAAGCGCGTGTCGGCAATCCATCGCCAAATAAAGGGATCGCACGAAATGCATTGGTTTCAGAGCGATAGCCCGTAGTTGATGCATTAGCGAGATTGTGCGCTACCGTTGCCTGTTGATTCAGCGTATGGTTTGCACCGGTCATCGATGTATAAATAAGTCGATCCATGGATTTTTACTCAACTGTAATGAAAAAACTAAAGATTAACCAACGTTTGCAGAATCGCATCCTGAGTTTCAATTGTCTTCGCATTCGCTTGATACATGCGCTGAGCGGTAATCATTTTTACCAATTCAGAAGTTAAATCCACATTGGCGGATTCAACGGCAGAAGCTTGCAGCACTCCTAACGTTCCCGAGTTTGGCTGTCCAACCAATGGTTGTCCTGAACTGGGCGTTTCTATCCAACGACCATCACCAATGGGATTGAGACCTTGCGGATTAACAAAACTGGCCAACACAACTTGCCCCAGTGTTTTATTTTGCCCATTACTGTAATTTCCTTGAATTATTCCCTCTGGAGACGTTGTAAAACCAGCCAATCGACCCGATGCATATCCATCGCTCTGGGCTAAATTAATACCAAATTGAGAGCCGAATTGTGTTGCTGTAGTCAGATCCAAAGCGAAAACTAAAGGAGAGCCTGCTCCCAGTGTCGGATTGATGGTTGCCAAATCCACAGACACATTAAAAGGTGCGATCGGTGCAGTCAGAATTCCATTATCATCAAACGTTAAGGTCACTGAAGCAGCACCGTCCAGCGTAACGCCAATAGGGACGCCTGTCGGATCAATTGCGCCATCGACACTCGCATACATATCCCATGTATTGGCTAATGCACCCGATTTCTGAAAATAATAAGTAAACGCATGATCATTTCCTAAGCTATCGAAAAACACTCCGGATTTTTTTTCATTAAAGCTCTGAGTATTATTCGCATCAAAAGTGGTCACTGCGGGTGCGGTAGCATTTGAAGGCAAATTAAATCCCAGATTGAAAGTCGATGTGACTCTTGGAGAAATATCACTGGTGCTTAATTGTAGATTGGTTGGTTGGCCGGTGTTTATGTTGCCATCCGCATCGGGTGCATACCCGGTCAGATTTATTCCGCTCGCATCGGTAAGGAATCCATTTCCATCGAGACGGAATTGACCATTACGGCTATAACTAATCACACCGTTATCATTCATACGAAAAAAGCCTTGGCCATTTATCGCGATATCCAATGGGTTATTGGTTGGCGCAATATCCCCCTGGTTAAATAGTTGTGCAACAGTAGCTACTCTCGCGCCAATGCCTACTTGAGTGCGCGAAGAACCGGCTCCATCCAATGAGTTTGCAAATATATCGGTAAATTGAGCTTGAGACTGTTTGTATCCGACAGTATTTACATTGGCAATGTTATTACCCACGACATCCAGATTTGTCGATGCCGCACTTAAACCACTTAAACCTTGTTGAAAACCCATCTTGCTCTCCTAATCAAAATACCTGTTTAACGTCAGATAAACTGACTAATCCCAACACATTACCCATATCTAGAAACGTTCCCTGCTCTCCATGGGAAACGCTATTTACCGTGCCAAATGAAAGCGTGTTGACTTTTACATCCTTATCACCCTGTTTTGCGGTTACCTCAAAGGTATAATCACCCGGAGCTGCTTTAGTACCACTGTCTGTCATGCCATCCCAAGCAATAGTACTGACACCTGCCGGTTGCACACCCAATTCCATTTTGCGAATTGCAATACCCGAGCTATCGAGTATCGTTACTGTAGCTTTATCAACCGATTGAGCTAATTCAATCCCGGCTATAGCACCTTCTCCTTCAAAATTAATTGAGTTGCCGGGAACATAAGCGCTATGCCCAATCATTTCCAATGCTTCGATCGATCGGCCATCATCAGCGCTGGAAACCAACTGCTGCAGTGTTGTGTTTAATTTATCGATACCAGTTACCGTGCTGATTTGCGCCAACTGGCTGGTCACTTCTGCATTATCTAATGGCTTGAGCGGATCCTGATTTTTCATTTGGGTAATCAGAAGCTTCAAGAAACGATCCTGAGGATTTTCGGCATCTTTTTTAGTTGTGATACCTGCTGTGGTTCCCGCCGAAATTGATTGCGAATCGGCTGCTTGAACTGAAGTCATGGAATACTCCTTTATTGACCTAGGGTCAGGGTTTTTTGTAACAGAGATTTAGTAGTGTTCATCATATCGACACTATTCTGATACGAGCGTGAGGCCGACATCATATTGACCATTTCATCAACGACATTGACATTTGGCATCGTCACATAACCGCCTGTATTCGCAAATGGGTGATTGGGTTCAAATACTTGCCTCATCGGCGATGGATCATGGATAACGCCCGCAACCTTAACACCCGCAGCGCCATTAGCATCCGCACGCAATGTGCTGAAAACCACTTGACGTCCACGATAAGGTTCTCCAGTCGAACTGGTCACACTATCCGCATTCGAAAGATTGCTCGCCACCACATTCAACCGCTGTGACTGCGCAGACATGGCCGAGCTTGCTATACCAAACACATTAAACAATGACATTTTTTATCTCTCCTGCAATGCTGATGATATATTTTTAAGCTCATTACTTAAGAAAGTGATACTCGCATCGTACTTAATTGCATTATCAGCAAACCGGGTGCGTTCCATATCCATATCAACCGTATTTCCATCTGCGCTAGGTTGTAAAGGAACGCGATAGAGAATGTTATCTCCGAATAATCCAGGTACAGATGAATTAATATGCATTAACGATGTCGTATTAAGGCTTACTTTTTTCAGGCTTGGGGTAGAAGAAAGCTTTTCATGCAGCATACTGGCAAAATCAATATCTTTTGCCTTAAAATTAGGAGTATCAGCATTTGCCACATTGCTTGAAAGTAATTCTTGCCTCGCGACCCTCAAGCTTAACGCGGTGTGGTGATAATTTAATTCTTTATCAAGTTTATTAATCATCTTCTATATTGCCTTAATCAAATAATTTTCTATTCATCATTTAGCATTTAACATGCCAACTATAATAAATGCTCGGATTGATAGGCGAAGTAACAATAAAGACAAGAAATAGACGTTATCTTTGAGCATGAATCCATTCACAATTGCTTAATATACGGATATAGCGGCAATAATTGCCGACATCGGCAAAAATGAATGACCCAGCAAATAAAAAAATTATGACACGTTACTCAATATTAATCCTTTGCCCAATCATCCTGGCGCTTGCTTCTTTTACACCTGCACTTGCATCTCGGCACAAAAATGTTCCTCCTAGACAAGAAATATCTCTGATAAATAATGCAATTGAGAATTTTCTCTACAGCAATACTGCTAGCTTGCCCGGTCACGTCACTGTAAATATAGGTCAAATTGACAGACATCTGGTGTTACCAGAATGTGCGCAATTGGAACCTTTTATTCCTGTAGGAAACCGTTTATGGGGAAAAACTTCTATTGGTGTCCGTTGTAATAGCGGGAGTGCAACCTGGACCATCTACGTACAAGCAGAGATAAACGTGATGGCGAATGTGTTACATACCGCACGGCCTATCGCTACCGGGCAAATAATTACCAATGAGGATATTGCGCCCCAGAATATCAATCTGACACAATTACCCGAAGGCATACTTACCGATGCTTCACTAATAGTAGGTAAAGTTGCCGCAACTAATTTACCCGCCGGTCAGCCCTTACGTCCACAAATGCTACGTGCACCTCATGTAGTCTTGCGGGGACAAACCGTCAATTTAGTCGTCCAAGGCCGCGGATTTAATATTCAATCTGAAGGACAAGCGTTAGCTGATGCAGCTGATGGACAAGTCATTCAAGTGCGCAATAAATCAGGACGAATCATCAGCGGATTAGCCCGCCCCAATTCAACTGTTGAAATAAGGCCATAATTTATAACCAGCAGACTAATTTCCACATAATCGCTAAATGCTAAAAATTATCACCGTATAAATACTTAAATCAGATTTATAATCATTAATTACATGGCAAAACGAATAACAAATAATTTTTTACTGTGATAAATATAAACCATACGCTTGAAATAAAAAAAATTCTGACTGATACCTTAGGATTAGGCAAACGACTTGATGCAATGGGGTCGGATGTAATATTACTTGGCAATATTCCTGAGCTTGATTCAGTTGCGGTTGTTACGATCATCTTGGCTTTAGAGCAAAAATTCTCTATCTCAATAAAGGATGACGAAATTAGTGCCAAAACTTTTGAGAAACTCAGTTCATTGGTTAACTTTGTAGAAATAAAGCTGGCTGAAAAGAACAGACGATTAGCCTGAATCTGTCCTCAAATACCTGCACAATACTGATTGTGTTCTGATTCAATTCATGCATAATCGCTTTTGATACAATCAAAATCATCATGGAGCATAGCATTGAAATTACACCCTGCTCATTTCTCTCATCAGTATATTTTCACTGGGTACGGTGACAAATATGTGGAAGTCAATCAAATACGATATGAAAAAAATTTGATTGTATTACCGAATCGGCTGATTGAAAACTGGCCGGTTATTTCAGTTTCTGAGCTGGAAATTCAGCATTTTGAAAATTTGTTACCTCATACACCAGAAATAGTTGTTCTAGGCACAGGTATCTCGCATCAATTCCCGCACTATTCACTACTGAATCAAATGGCTAAAATGGGCATTGGAATTGAGATTATGGATACAAAAGCTTGCTGCCGAACCTATAATATTTTAGTTGAAGAAGGACGGCAAGTCGCAGCGGCTCTATTTATATAAAACTGCAGCAATGCAAGGGACGCCCGCTACCCTGAACGTCATCAAAATACCAAAAAAATACTATTAAAACCACGTAACCAGGAAAGGGCATTCGACATGAATATCACCACCATAGGCATTGATCTGACAAACGAAGCATTACAGATTCACGGTATAGATATTCATAGTAAGATTATGTTGCGCAAGTAACTGCATCACAGCAAGATAGCGCAGTACCCCGCACTACTGAGCGCGAGAGCAATGATAAATTGGAACACCGCCAAACCCATACCTCATAAATCTTTCACTTGCATAAACAGAGTCTTGCTTAACTTTGTCGCAGCGAATGAGTCTGGATTAAACAACCGGAGCGCGATAAGTATTTTCCGTTGGTAATCATGAATATTAAATTCAGTATGTACATTCCAAGAAGATCCACTAGCCGCTTAACCTTAGGATTTCATTGTTGACAGCGGCCATCACCATATGTTTGATCTTGTCAATCAGTATCTTTGATTTCAAGTGCAGCTAACTCCAATCCCTCGATTTCTTGCAACGACCTGCCCGCAATTCCTTGCAAATCTCCGTACATGCCCACTGTCGCTGTCATCACGCGCTCAATCTGTTCTTCGCGTTTGGCCCATTGTTTCATAATCGCCTTCCGTTCCCTTTCGAGATCTTGCTGCATAGTGGAAAATGCTTCGACAATTGCTTCCACACGCTGACGGAAACGCGGGCCAGTGAGATACTGGTAGACCATTTCGGTTTTGGTTTGCTGGCCTTCGGATGATTGGCGCGCTAATGCAACTTCCAACAGGGATTGACGCAGAATCATCGCTACCGGCAATGTGGCACGCGGATGGGTAACCCAAACACCTTCAATCAATTCAAACGTTTCAACACCTTTTGGCAGGCTATGGCTCACAATAATGGCGATTTCCGCCTTCGCGGTACGCTGATCATCACGCAATTTCACCAACCAGGCATCGCTCCAGTTTTTGGTACGCTTGAATTCCCACAAAATGACACCGCACGGTTGACCGCCTGTGCCAACAACACGATGCAACACATCCCCACCATATTCACCCTTGGGGACCGGATCAATCGCATCATAAGGAAATTTCATGCGCAATAGGTTCTCCAGCTCTAGTTCCTGCACTTCCCCTTGCAGTTGTTGCGATCCCTGCTCCGCCCTACGTTTAAGGTCTTCAATCTGCTTTTGCATCGCGGCAATGGTTTGTTCCTTTTCCATTACCTTGAATTTTTGCTCTTCTTCGGCTTCTTTTTTGGCAAGTGTACGAGCTTCGATCAGTCCCTCCTGCACTCGCTTGGCAACGGTGAGTTCCAACTCGCGCTTGGCATCATCGAGTTCTCGCTGTTTCTTGATCAATTCAGCTTGCGCTAGTTGCGCTTGCGCGAGCTTTTCTTCACGGACTTTTAGCACTTCTTGTAATTCGATCAATTCACGCGCCTTGCTTTCCAGTTCAGCGGCATTGGCCAATTTAGCTTTGCGGGATTCTTCTGCAATCACACGCACACGCTCCACTTTCAGCTGCTCCGCCACTTGACTGACTATCTGGTCTTCCAGCTTGCGTTTGTCTTCGGTCAGTTGCTTTTCCTTGTCACGTATCGCTTGCTCGCGCAGGATAATTTCGCTGTCTTTTTGAGCCAATCGTTGTTCAAATTGCTTGCGCGTCGATTCGATCAGCGGAGCTGCCAATGATTCAGTGAGCTTGATTTCTGTTTTGCAGTTCGGGCATGTAATCGTTGGTTCTGTCATAACGCTGTTTCTCCAGTTAAGAGCAATGATATTATTCGCTGCACGTGATTGGCACCCTGATTCTGAGGTGAATTCAAGTCTGAAGTATGCAACTTTATAATACCGAGTGGAAGCAAGCTATATTAGCCGGTTAAGCTGCTTGAACGATTAAATAAAATAATCCAGCTCTACACAATCGTGCAGCTCTCCAGAGCGCAACGATAACAGATTTACGAATACGTGAGCGATGCTAGAAACAAGGTTTGGAGAAATATCGCATGTTCCGCAGCCAAATGAACACACACAGCACTTGACGACAAAACACCAAATGCGTTCTACTTCTATAAATTATCCGCAATGAAAAAAACAGCACAGACATTCATCGCAAGATTTTCATTTAATGCATGAAAAGGTCTGCTCAATCAAGCGAGGCCGATTCTCAAGCCTTTCCTTGAGCAATATTGAATAGATTCAAACTCGATCAATCTTTACAACCGGTTCGCAACTATGAGTGAATTTATCAAAATACTGATTATCGAAGATGAAAAAATAGTGGCTCTTGATTTAAAAAGACGTCTGATCAAATTAGGCTACCAAGTCACAGGAATGGCTGCCAATGGTCAGAAAGCGTTAACTCTGGTGAATCAGGATCTGCCCAATATTGTTTTAATGGATATCCATATTCAAGGAAGTATGGATGGAATTGAGTTGGCTGGTATATTACAAAAAACACATAGCATTCCAATAATTTATCTCACAGCCTATTCCGAAGCACAAACTGTAACCCGCGCAAAAGCAACCAAACCCTATGGATATCTGCTAAAACCATTTTCTGACAGAGAATTAAATATCATCATCCAAGTCAGTATAGAACGCTACGAAAGTGATATTTTGTTAAAAAAAAGCGAGCAGCACTTACGCCTTGCATTAGAAGCAGCACGTATGGGCACGTGGGAGGTGGCAAAAGCCTCACATAAGATATTCATGGGGAAAAGCCCAAGAGGCGATCTTGAACCCATAGCCGATTGGGAAAGTTTTTTTCTCACCATTGACGATAGCGATAAATCAGAAGTTTGTGATTTCATTGATAGACTCTGTGCAAAAAGAGGTTATGCAGCTGAAATAGAATTTCGTGTCACCTCTGACGCAGGGAAAATTTGCTGGTACAAGCTGTACGGCAAATCATTTGAGAATGGTAGCTCTGCCCAATATCAGGTTGTTGGAATCTTGCAGGAAACTACTGAGAATCGACTTGCAAAAGATCGTCTGGCTCAGGCAGCCACGGTTTTTGAATGTTCCACGGAAGGTATTATTATCCTTAACAAGGATAAGTTGGTTGATTGCGCCAATAATGCTTTTTACTCCATGACCCAGTATCAAGAATGTAATCTCAAAAATAAAGAATTGCCTTTTCTTACCCATCGATCGCTGGATGAAAATATCTTTAAGGACTTATGGCATAGCGTTGAGACGCATGGCTGCTGGCGCGGAGAAATCAAGGCATTTAAAAGAAATAAGGAAATAATGTACATCTGGCTTACGATCGGGCTCATTCCGGTCGAGACAGGTATGGAAAAGCAGTTTGTAGTGATGATATCGGATATTTCAAAGATCCGCGAAACACAGGAGCAATTAACGCATTTTGCGTATTACGATAGCCTTACTAATTTACCTAATCGTATTTTGATCATGGACCGCCTTAATCAGTCCATAGCAAAGGCGGCACGTGATTCATCCTTGCTGGGCATATTATTTATTGATCTGGATAACTTCAAACGAATTAATGATACTTTGGGGCACAAAAATGGCGATTCAATGCTATGTCTCATTTCGCAAAGAATATTATCAGTATTACGCCAAAGCGATACATTAGGAAGATTGAGCGGTGATGAGTATATTACTATTGCGGGTAACGTTGAATCTTATGATGCTTTGATTAGAATTGCCGAGAAAATATTGGATTGCATTTCGAAACCTGTCGTTCTCAGTAATATGGAAATAATCCCGTCATGCAGTATTGGCATCAGCGTGTATCCCCATCACTCCGAAAATCCGGATCATTTAGTGCAAATGGCGGATACAGCAATGTACGAAGCCAAAAACAACGGGCGTAACAATTACGCCTTCTACCATCCTGGTCTGACACAAAGAGCCGTCCATCACCTGACACGGGAGAGGGAATTACATCATGCTCTGATCAATAATGAATTTTTACTTCATTTTCAGCCACAATTCTCTCTGATAAATGAAGAAATAATCGGAGTGGAAGCTCTGATTCGTTGGAAGCATCCCAAGAAAGGACTACTACTGCCGGCAGAAATTATTCCCGTCGCTGAAACCAGCCGATTAATTATTGATATCGGTAATTGGGTCTTGAGGGAAGCATGCAAACAACTGCATCAGTGGCGAAATGATGGTTTGAATAATTTACGCATGTCAGTGAATGTTTCAATACGCCAGCTCGCGGATAATAATCTGCAAAAATTTATCGCAAAATTATTGCATCAGTATTCTCTCCCCGCGCATTCTCTCGAACTGGAAATCACAGAATCCTGTTTGCAAAATGAATTAATTTATATCTCCTGCCTGGAACAATTGAAAAAGCTGGGAATACTCATTTCCATCGATGATTTTGGCACAGGCTATTCCTGCCTGAGTTCGTTAAAAAACCTCCCGATCCATCGCTTAAAAATTGACCAAAGCTTTGTTAAAGGAATCCCGTTGGACAAGAATGATTGCGCCATTGCAACGGCTGTTCTGGCATTAGCTCAGAAGCTTAATTTGCAAGTTACCGCTGAAGGCATCGAAACATATGATCAGATTATTTTTTTGCTCGACCACGGTTGTAATGAATTACAAGGTTACTGGCTCAGCAAGCCGGTTTCTCCCAAACAAATACCCGATTTAATACGTGATTTTCCCGATCAATTTACAAGTTTAAAATCCTGACTCTTTATTCATCATCAGAAAATCCAGATATGCCATCTAGCCGATTTAGAAATTTCAGCAATCCCGAAGAAATGGTAAACCTTGCTGTGGAAGCTTCCCCTAATGGGATGGTGATGGTCAATGGTGAAGGTAAAATTGTCTTGGTAAATTCAGCCTCGGAAAAAGTTTTCGGTTATTCTCGGCAAGAACTTATCGGACAGCCAATTGAAATGCTGCTACCGGGGCGATTTCGTGCAAACCACCCTGAGCTCCGGCTTACTTATGTGAAGGAATCAAAGTCTCGCCCGATGGGCCATGGCAGGGACCTCTATGGTTTGCACAAAAATGGAAAAGAATTCCCTGTCGAGGTTGGGCTTAATCCCGTTGAAACCTTGAACGACGGCACATTTGTCCTGGCTGTTATCATTGACATCAGTGAGCGCAGACAAGCTGAAAAAATGATTAACCTAGCCGTGGAAGCAGCGCCAAATGGTATGGTCATGACTGATCATAGTGGAAAAATTTTGTTGGTCAATTCCACGACTGAGGAATTGTTCGGTTACCTGCGTCAGGACATGATAGGACAACCGATAGAAATGCTCATACCTACATCGCACCATTCGCACCACCCGGAATTGAGAAAGAATTTCCTAAAAAATCCCAGTAAACGCGCCATGGGGCATGGACGGGATCTTCATGGTGTACACAAGAGCGGCAAAGAATTTCCGGTTGAAGTTGGCTTAAATCCAATCCAAACAACGGAAGGAATTATAGTCCTGGCTTCCGTTATCGATATCACCGCGCGCAAACAGCAGGAAGAACAACTTATAGCTGCTCTGAAAGAAAAAGATTTATTATTATCGGAGATTCATCACAGAGTTAAAAACAACCTGCAAATTATCGACAGTCTCTTAGGTATGCAATCTGAAACCTTACATGACGATACTGCAGCAATCAAGGTCTTAACAGAAAGTCAAAACAGGGTCAAATCGATGGCTCTTATTCATCAAATTCTGTATCAATCGCAAGATTTCTCTCAAGTTGATTTTTCCGCATTTATCCACTCATTGGTAAATAATCTTTTAGTTTCCTACACCCCGGATACTTCCAGGATAAAAACTAAAATCAATACTGATAAAATTCTTATTCCCATTAATATCAGTATACCTTTGGGTCTGTTGCTAAACGAATTATGTACAAATGCAATAAAGTATGCTTTCCCAGGGAATCATTCGGGAACAATTCGAATTAGCTTAAAGGATCATAGCGCAAGCAAGCTGTTGATGCGCATTAGTGATAATGGAATTGGCATAGCCAAGGATTTAGATATTGAAGATACGCCCACACTGGGTCTACAACTCGTTCAATTGCTAAGTGAACAAATTAATGCAGAGTTAACCATTCATCGTAGAAATCCGACAAGTTTCACACTTATTTTTCCGAAGGATCTGTAATAAAACCGATTCTTGTCATGCCCGCTTTGGCTGCGATGCTCATTACCCGTGCAACATGTTCATAATGCGCCAATTTATCTGCGCGAAGATGTAGCTCGGTTTCAGGTTCCTGGGTTATTTTTGCAGTAAAACGCGGTGCTAACTGTTCCAACAGTTCAGGCTCGCCATTCCAGAATAGACTACCATCCGCACGTATAGCCAACTCAATATGTTCGGTTTGTATAATATTGGGAACATTCTCCGCTTTTGGCAGATCAATCTTGACTGAATGTGTCAGAAGTGGTGCTGTAATAATAAAAATAATCAACAAAACCAACATCACATCCACCAGCGGGACTACATTAATTTCTGACATGGGCGTCTGGCGACTGCTATCCTGCATACTTCCAAACGCCATTATTGTCCCCTTTCCATAACAACATCAATCGAATCCGCATCTATTTCATGTCGCGATTGCGGAGAAGAAGAAATGGATGCATCGGTGTTATCTCCAGCCGTTATCAATACGAATAGATCGTGAGCAAAAGCTTCCAAGCGCGCAAGCCAGATACGGTTACGACGTACAAAAGCGTTGTAGGCCAGCACTGCCGGAATAGCTACCGCCAGCCCCAGCGCCGTCATGATTAATGCTTCACCAACAGGACCGGCAACCTTGTCTAAAGTACCTTGCCCCGAAAGTCCAATTTGTATCAATGCGTGATAAATTCCCCATACCGTTCCAAACAAACCAATATAAGGCGCTGCCGAACCTGCTGTGGCAATTAACGTTAGTCCATTCTCAACTCGCGTAGCTTCCTGATCGATACCGTTGCGTAAAGTACGTGTCAGAAATTCACTTGTCCCCTCTGCAGTCAGAGATTTATGCATGCTGCGCATTTTGGAGTCACTCGTCGCATCAATGCTCATTTTAGCAAGCTCAGAGAATGCATTATCCGGTGCCGCATTTTTTAATTCGACACGAGCTGTTTGGAGCGAATCATAACTCCAGAAATGTTTTAAAAAAGCCTCAACACGCCGTTTAGCAATTAGATTTGCAATACTTTTTGTAATAATTAAATACCAGCTCGCAATTGATAGTGACAACAGTAATACCAACACGCCGATGCCCACTTCATCAATTTGATTGAGAAAATGGGAAAAGCCAAGTCCTTGTTCCATGAATTAATTTCCTTGCAATACAAAATTAAAAGGTTGTAAAGCTACCGCCCGAACCGGTTGACCATTACGCAATGACGGATTACAGTGCCAGCTTTTTACCGCGGTTAATGCCGCTGTATCAAGACGCTCATAGCCACTGCTATTAAGAATTTTTGCCTCATCAATACGCCCACTCTCATCCAGTTCTACACGCAACACCAATTTACCTTCTTCACCCATGCGTCGTGAGATGGCAGGATACGTTGGCGGAGATAATTTTGGGCAAGAAACGGATAATTCCGAAGTCAATGTCACAGGCCCGGTAGGCATTTGTGCTGGCGCAGAATCCGACAAGGTTCCGGATTCTCCAATTTGATTGAGAACCAGATCTGCTGCAGGCGATGGCTCCGGAGCAGATTCGATATACTCCTGCTTAGGAATCACGGGGGCTTTCGCTACAAGGCGTTCTTGCTTAGGTTTGACAACAGGTTTTTTGGCTGGCTGAAGTTTTACAGGCACGGGCTCCGGCAATGCCTCAGGGGCAGCTCGTGATATTGACGGAGCAATTAGCTCAGCGAACAAAGTAACTACCTGATCAGGAGCTGGAATTAAGCGCTGATTCCATAAAAAATAAAATAAAGCAGCGTGCACAATCAGTACGAACAACAATCCCGGTAATGAAATAAGGCGTTGTTGCTGCTCAAAATATTCACTATTTTTCCAAGATAATGATTGCATTACAGAATAACAAACCCAGAAAAATTCTTACTTATTAAGACTCGAAACTATCACAAACAGATGCACTGACTCGCCAAATTCGTATGTAACCATTACATCAACAATCTGTTTCCGTACCCTAAGTACTGAAAACAAAACCACACAGTTCTGCATGATAACGCAAACGATAATAGTTATCAATCGCTAGATTGAAGCTTAATACCAGGATAATTTGTCAAAACAATACAGAAGGCTTTATCATAAATAAATCCACTGCACTAATTAACAGACAATGCGATCACATCCAAATTAATTCGAACATGGCTTACTCCACACCCGGCTTCTGGCGTCGCATTACTTGCCTGATTTATGAATTTCTTCTTCTATTAGCCGTTTTGTTATTTGCGGGATTCATTTTTCATCTTGTTTTCCGAGATACGCAAGCCGTTTATTTCCGACCATTATTTCAATTTTATCTACTCTTAGTCATGGGATATTACTTCACTTGGTTTTGGACGCATGGCGGACAAACATTAGCCATGCAAACTTGGAAGATGCGCATCGTGACAGCGAATGGTGGCAGCCTAACAAAAAAACAAGCCATTATTCGTTACTTGCTTGCAATAACAGGGATTTTTCTTTTTGGGTGTGGAATCATCTGGGCATTGTTTGATCGCGATCACCAATTTCTCCATGACCGCATTGCAGGGACCCGAATCATTTTGTTGATAAGCTAAGGTTCGCTTGGAACCGACTAACCTCCTTACGATAATCCGTCTACTATCTGGTCTTTTTACAGGCGTTTAGTATACACATTTTTATGCTGCGTCTAAAAATGTGTATACTAAACGCCTTGTTATAAGCCTTGTTATAATTTTCTCTAATTATAATAACTAGCATTTAAAGATTGGTTTCAATAATCCGTTGATATTATGACTTCATCTCTAGATTAGCGATCATTTAAACAAATGCGTAGCCAAATTTTCTCAGCAATTACTTACTTGAAGCTCTATCTGAAAGAATGTTCCATTCAAGCTAACTGCGTTGTTATCTTAGCCGCAACGATCGCTATTTTCATCATTGACTTAAGCCTTCCCTTAGGCGTTGCTGCTGGCGTACCTTTTGCACTGGTAATATTCGCCAGCCTATGGGTAAGCGGAGTTCAATTTACCTATTTAATCGCCACGCTTGGATTCATTCTAACCATCATGGGATTCTTTCTGTCATCGCACATGGTTGCTCCATTAAATATTGTATTGTTTAATCGAGGAATAACTTTGTTGTTGATCATTTGTTCCGCATACATGGTGATTAAAATCAAAAAAGCAAATGTGGATATCACAACGTTAATGAATCAGATACTGATTGATCCTGTAACAGGATACAAAAACCGCCAAGCCTTTGAAACCGAACTGGATACAGAAATTCTGCGCAGCAAACGTTATAATCGAAGTTTATCCTTAGCGATTATCGATATTGATCTTTTAAAGTTGTTTACTGACAATTACGATTATAAAAACAAAAACAATTCTATCAAGAAAGTTTCCCAAGAAATCAAGACTAACATCAGAATAACCGATTTCTTCTATCGCATTGATATTAATGTGTTTGCTATTATATTTTCTGAAACAGATTTGGTTGAAGCTAAAAAAGTATGTGAAGCCATCCGTAAGAAAACCTCCTCCATCATTGATAAAAACGCTGAAAACAAGATCATGATAAGCATTGGTATCGCGATGCTTGAAGAAGCGGATAACAAAATTAATCTATGCAAACGTGCAGAAGATGCCCTTTTTATCTCGAAGCAGAATGGAGGACATCAGGTTTCCACTTTGCCTGCAGTTGCCAATAAAGAAAAAGCTCCCGTCGCTGCCATCCTGTCGCGTTCGAGATACGATTGACCCCATTTTTCCAGCTCAAAACAAGTAAAAGCATCCTCTGCGCACTCAAATCAATTCTTTTTTAACTGTAGAAATAAATGCATTTATTGATGCATTGAAGAAATTGCCTCAAATTCTCTTATATAATCCAAGGTATCAATCAGCCAAAACCCTACGTTTCTGAGACATCCATGAGTTTATTGAACAAGCCAATGGCCAAAAAATCAAGCGGCCATTCTTTTCCACCCAGAGTAGCCCGGTTATTGCGTGAATCAGGGCTATTGATGTTGATGGGTGCTGCACTTTATCTGATATTGATATTTTTTAGTTACGACCGTAGCGATGCCGGCTGGTCGCACAGTGGCGATTCTAATCAAATCAATAACGCAGGAGGGAATGTCGGCGCTTGGTTGGCTGACTTATTGCTATATCTATTTGGCGCATCCGCATGGTGGTGGGTTGCTTTCTTTCTGTCTGCAATTGCATGGAGCTATCGTCGAATAGATACCGTTGGTATTTTTGATCGGCATTCCCTGTTACTTTCTCTTGGTGGTTTTTTATTATTGCTTGCAGCCAGCAGCGGCTTGGAATCGCTCAGATTTTACTCGCTCAATATTTCACTGCCCTTACTGCCGGGCGGGATGCTAGGCAATACAATCAGTCATCATCTCTCCCAAATACTGGGATTTACGGGCGCTACACTGACATTGTTGATACTCATCGCCGTCGGCTTTAGTCAATTTACCGGCTTATCATGGGTCCGATTTGTAGAAATGCTTGGCGAGAGTGTTGAAAATCTATTATTACTCCTCAAAAATACATGGGAAACAAAGCAGGATAAGTTTGCAGGTATCATTGCCTCTCACGTCCGAGAAAGAACCATTGAGAACGAGAAAAAACGTATTGAAAACAATCCGATTCTGCATATCGAACCCCCAACGACGAATATTACTAAATCACAACGCATTGTCAAAGAGAAACAGTCCTCCTTATTTTCAGATTTACCTGACTCACCGTTGCCTCCCCTGCACCTTCTGGATGAACCAGATAAAGATTTTGAAGTATTATCCAAGGAAGTTCTGGAATTCACTTCTCGCCTAATTGAACGAAAGCTCAAAGAATTTGGTGTCGATGTTAAAGTGGTTGCTGCCTTCCCCGGACCAGTTATCACTCGCTATGAAATTGAGCCGGCCATTGGAGTCAAGGGTAATCAAGTCATTAATCTGATTAAGGATCTGGCGCGTGCACTATCAGTTGCCAGCATCCGGGTAGTCGAAACTATTCCGGGGAAAACCACCATGGGACTCGAAATTCCCAATCCAAAACGCCAAATTGTTCGACTCCAGGAGATTCTCAGTTCACAAGTCTATGCCGATTCCGCTTCACCGCTGACCATTGCATTGGGCAAGGATATCAGTGGTCGCCCGATGGTATCGGATCTGGCTAAAATGCCTCACGCACTGGTAGCCGGAACCACCGGATCAGGCAAATCAGTGGCGATCAATGCCGTCATCCTGAGCCTTATATATAAAACTACGCCGGATCAGACCCGCCTGATCCTAATTGATCCCAAAATGCTGGAATTATCGGTATATGAAGGTATTCCGCATTTGCTGACGCCGGTTGTCACTGATATGCGTGAAGCAGCTAGTGCATTGCGCTGGTGTGTTGCCGAAATGGAGCGTCGTTATAAACTGATGTCTGCATTAGGTGTACGCAATCTCAGTGGTTACAATCAGAAAATACAAGAAGCCAGTAAAAATGAAGCGCCTGTAATTAATCCACTGGCGCTACCTGAAGAAGAGCCGGAATACCTAGAAGAGTTGCCGCTCATTGTCGTGGTTATCGATGAGTTAGCCGATTTGATGATGGTCGCCGGCAAGAAAGTTGAACAATTAATTGCCCGGCTTGCACAAAAAGCACGAGCATCGGGCATTCATCTGCTATTGGCAACTCAACGTCCCTCCGTCGATGTGATAACCGGTTTGATTAAAGCAAACATTCCTACGCGGATTGCTTTTCAGGTTTCGAGCAAGATTGATTCACGCACCATTCTCGATCAAATGGGAGCAGAAGCCTTACTGGGTCAGGGTGACATGCTGTACTTACCGCCCGGCAGCGGCTATCCGCAACGTGTTCATGGTGCTTTTGTCGCCGATCATGAGGTTCACAAAGTAGTTGAATACCTCAAAGAACATGGAGAACCCAACTATATCGAAGAAATTCTTAGGATCGATGATGAAGAAAGCGATGCCGGCAATTCACTCGAATTTAAAAAACCATCTGAAGGTGAAGCCGATCCGCTCTATGATGAAGCAGTTGCCATCGTAATCAAAACCCGCCGCGCCTCTATCTCTCTCGTACAAAGAAATTTGCGCATCGGCTATAATCGCGCAGCCCGGCTAGTTGAGGATATGGAACGAGCCGGTTTGGTCTCATCGATGCAAAGTAACGGTAATCGGGAAGTATTAGCTCCGGCACGTAACGAATAATCCACCTCTCAGCTAATTGTACTTGGTACTACACACCCATTTCATTAAAGGAACCTATGGTGCGTTTAAACTGTTCCATTTTCTTCTTTCTGCTTAGTCTGATACCTGTTTTGACTGAAGCAGCCGCTATCAACAGCCTGAAAACTTTCATCCAGGAAACCCGCACAGTCCGCGCAAAATTCTCACAAACACTGTACGATAAAAATTCCCGTGCCATTCAAGAATCAACCGGCACCATGCAATTCGAGCGTCCGGAAAAATTTCGCTGGGCTTATGAAGAACCCTATGAGCAACTGATTGTTGGCAATGGCACGCAAGTCTGGTTTTATGATCATGACCTCAATCAAGTAACGATACGCCAATTCAGCATCGCTATCGGTAGCAGTCCAGCCGCATTACTCGCCGGTAGCAGTACGATTGAGGATAATTTCGAACTGGTTGAGCTAGGTATGCAAAACGAAATGGAATGGCTCGAAGCAACTCCCAAAAGTAAGGAAAGCGCTTTTGAATTCATCCAGATGGGATTCTCACCGGAGGGCGCACTCAAGATCATGGCATTGCGGGATAATTTTGGGCAAACGACATTATTGTCATTCTCTGAGCTAGATAAAAACCCCACGCTACCCCCCGATTTATTTAAATTCATCCCTCCGGACAATGCAGACGTCATCACTGAATGATCTTGGTCTTTTCTCGGCCAACGCGCCAAGAGCACCGCTGGCGGAGTTGTTACGCCCTAAACAACTCAACGACGTCATCGGACAAAACCATCTACTCGGGACAGGAAAACCATTACGTTTAGCATTTGAATCGGGCAAACCACATTCCATGATTTTATGGGGTCCGCCAGGAACCGGAAAGACCTCCCTGGCACGTCTCATGTCCACAGAATTCAATTGTGAATTCATATCGTTATCCGCCGTTCTATCTGGCATCAAAGATATTCGCAATGCGATCGAAGAAGCTCGGTCAGCCTTGCAACAAACCGATCGACATACCATTCTTTTTGTCGATGAGGTGCACCGCTTTAACAAATCACAACAAGACGCTTTCTTACCGCACATAGAGCAAGGCTTGATCACTTTCATCGGCGCGACCACGGAAAACCCATCCTTTGAAATTAACAATGCACTGTTATCACGTGTTCAAGTATATATCCTCACCGCCTTATCCGAATACGAGCTATCCAGTTTACTTGAACGCGCCCACAAACTGATGCCGGATAACTTGCAATTTTCCGATGAATCAAGGGAGTTACTGATCGAGTTCGCTGATGGTGACGCTAGGCGTTTACTGAACTTACTGGAGCAAATTCACACTGCAGCTAAGACCGAATCAATCACACAAATCAATAAAGATATTGTCCTCAACACACTATCACGCAATGTGCGCAGCTTTGATAAAGACGGCGATGAATTTTATGATCAGATATCCGCATTGCATAAATCCGTCCGTGGATCTTCACCTGATGCGGCGCTTTATTGGCTGTGCCGCATGCTGGACGGCGGTGCCGATGCGCTATATATCGGACGCAGGTTGATCCGCATGGCCGTTGAAGACATCGGCCTGGCCGATCCACGTGCTTTGCGCTTGGCATTGGATGCCTGTGAGACTTACGAACGGCTAGGGACGCCGGAAGGCGAGTTGGCATTGGCACAAGCTACCTTGTATTTGGCATGCGCAGCAAAAAGTAACGCTGCCTATTTAGCCTACAAGAAAGCCCGTTCCTTGGTTTCCCAAGACAAATCGCGCCGTGTTCCGATACATTTACGTAATGCGCCCACAAAATTGATGGAGGATATTGGCCATGGAAACGCATACATTTACGCGCATGATTGCCCCGAGGCTTATGTCGCAGGTGAAAACTACTTCCCGGATGAAATGCCTGAAGTGAATTTTTATCAACCGACTGCTTACGGGCTAGAACAAAAAATTCAAGAAAAATTAGCTTATTTGCGAAACTTGGATAAACAAGCAAAGAATAAGCTATAAAATTTAATTAATACCGGTTATCTGGGAGTTCTTGCATGCTAGAAATTCAACAATTACGCACCGATCTGGATCGTGTTACCCGGCAGCTTGCAAAAAGAGGCTACACCTTTCCGGTCGAAACATTTAATGCCTTGGAAGCAGAACGCAAAATTATTCAAACCCAAACACAGGAACTGCAGGCGCAACGTAATGCAACCTCAAAGAGAATCGGTCAGGCTAAAAGCAAAGGCGAAGACACTTCGGCAATTATGGTTGAAGTAGCGCATCTGGGCGATGTATTGAAACTTGCGGAAGATCAGCTTGAGCAAATTCAGCATAATTTGCAGAAAATACTGCTCGAGGTGCCTAACTTGCCGCATATCACCGTACCTGATGGCATAGATGAGACAGGCAATGTACAAATTCGCCACTGGGGTGAACCGCGACAATTTGATTTTCCCATTGAAGACCACGTCAGCATCGGCGAAGGTCTTGGGTTATTGGATTTTGAAACCGCCGCCAAACTCAGTGGCGCACGCTTTAGCCTGATGAAAGGCGGACTTGCTCGCTTACATCGAGCACTGGCTCAATTTATGCTGGATACACATACGCTGGAACATGGATACACGGAAACCTATGTCCCTTATCTGGTCAGCCGGGACAGTCTGCGCGGCACGGGACAACTCCCCAAATTCGAACAAGATTTATTTGCCGTCACCGCCGGTGGGGCAGAATCATCCTCTGCAGGAAATATGCCGGAATATCATCTTATTCCTACTGCGGAGGTACCCATTACCAACATAGTGCGCGATGAAATCGTGCCACTGCAATCACTGCCCCTTAAATATGTGTCGCATACACCCTGCTTCCGTTCCGAAGCCGGCAGCTATGGCCGTGATACGCGCGGCCTGATTCGTCAACACCAATTTGATAAAGTGGAGCTGGTACACATCGTTCACCCGGATCAATCCTACGACGCGCTGGAACAGCTGGTCGGTCATGCGGAAAAAATTTTACAGAAGCTGGCGCTACCCTACCGGGTCATGGCCTTATGCACCGGTGATATGGGTTTTTCGGCAGCAAAAACTTACGATATTGAGGTTTGGCTGCCGGCACAAAACACCTACCGTGAGATATCCTCCTGCAGCAATTGTGAAGCATTCCAGGCGCGCCGCATGCAAGCACGCTTCCGTAATGAAAATGGCAAGCCGATGTTATTGCACACATTAAACGGTTCCGGCCTGGCTGTTGGACGCACGTTAGTAGCTGTGTTGGAAAACTATCAGAATGCGGATGGCAGCATCACTATACCGGAAGTTTTACGCTCCTATATGAATGGCCTTGACCAACTCGGGCGTAGCAGCGCAAAATAAAAACCAAATGCAACCATTCACCTTTATAGGAAGCACCATCATGCAAAATGAACATAGCGGTCAGTTCGACAATACATCTGACAACGACAACAGACTCAAAACACTCGAAGCTGAGGTGCGTGAAGCGATTGCCAGCGGCACGCATATTCGTGAAACCGTGCGCCGGCTAACCCTGGAAGCTATGAATGCAAAACATATCGATCTGGAATCCCTGCAGCGAATCATCACCGCAGTGATGGATGGCGTGCACGACGGCGCAGCGCACCAATTGCAACACGCTACCAATCAAGCACACGCAGCAAAATCGCAGATTACCGAAGCGGTTGCAGGGCTTGATTCCGCGCTCGCTGGATTTGCCGAAGCTTCCAAACTTGCCGTTCAGGAAGTAACCAGCCAAGCCAGGAAATTCTCTGATACCGAGTTACAACGCACACGTTCTGATCTGGAAAGTCTGGAAAGTTTATTTCTTGATACGCTTCATCGTACCGGCACAGCAGCGCAAGGCGTGATTGCAGAGATTCTGCTGGATTTAAGCCAGCATGCAAAAAATAATGGAACCACAGTAGGCTCGCAGTTAAAAGAAACTTTGGCCATTTTTGCGCAACAGATCGCAGCAGTCGGACAATCTCAGCTGGAAACCGGTGCCACCCTCGCCCAGAAAACAGCTGAATTTGTGGGTAAAATCACTCAAGGCGTCCTCTCGGGAATCAAGGACAAATCCAAATGAAGCTATTATAAAACTCGATAAATGGGACGAGCGCTGGCCATGTACAGAATTTGCATAACCGGCTACACCCTAACTTAAATCCTCACCACCTAATGCATCAACCATTTCGGTGATAAGCTGGCTTAACTCGCCGGTCATAATGGCGAAATCACTGACAAATAGTTCTTCGACATCCTCCGTCGATTCTTTCAGAATATCCTGTGGTGCGATCCGCCGCAGCTGTAAATTATCATGTAACACAAATGAAATTTTACTATCCCACGTCATTGCCAGCTTGATCACTTTCTTCCCCGCCCGGACATGACGCGCGGTCTCTTCGGCTTCCAGCACATGATGAGTATATTTGACGGTCGCTTTCTCATCATTCATGCCTTGCAGCTCGCAATCCCTATCAATACTGAATATAGAGGGCAAATCAGTACCTGACAACCAACGCGTCATCGCTGAGGAAGGAGAAGTCTGCGTTTCCAATGGGGCCAGCGTCAGGCCGTGCATCGATTTAACCAATACCTCAACCAGTTCATCAGCTTTCTGGGTGCTTGCCGTATCGATAATCAAGCGATTTTTAATCGCATCGATCCAGGCATAAGTTTTGTGCCGCTGCGTAAAAGCACGTGGCATCAACTCAATAATTGTAGCTTCCTTGATATCCCTGATTTGTTTCTTACCCGGCTTGTAGCCTTGCATCTGCTCCATTTTCGCTAAACTGTCTTTAGCCTGCTGATTGATCACACCGGCTGGAAGCAACTTCTTCTCTACACCTAAAGCAATCAGCCACTGCTGACCATAGGCATGGACAAAATTTTGCTGTTCCTCGCGCGGGGTCATCCATCCACGGCTTTGCATCTCCGTTTGCAGGCATGGCTGTAACGCATGATTGGACAACGCCTCTTCGAGGTTATTCAATGTTATATTTCCGCTGGTGATACGATAGGCTTGTAAATTTCTGAACCACATAGTTTTTCTATATTAATCGTTTGATTTATTTTAAATTTTCTCTTACATGAAAAAAATATATTCCGCCAACACCTTGATGGAAGCCCAGATAGTACTGGATCTGCTCGAACACGCCTACATCCCGGCACAAATTTTTAACCAGCACGCGCAGGGCGTAACCGGAGAAATCCCTTTTACACATGCGTATCCGGAAATATGGATCACCCGCGACGATGATTATGAGCGCGCAAAACGCGTCATTGAAACCTACGAAAACACCCCGGTTACAACCGGCAATGTGCGCTGCCCCTCATGTCATGAAGAAAATCCGGCGAATTTTCAGCTGTGCTGGAAGTGTGGAAGCGGATTGGAAGTTGCAGTATATCGCGATCACATCTGAAACCTGAAACTAAAATTTCGTAATAAAAGAAAAAATCTCTGCTTTCACTCCAACCTGCGATTGATCAATTAGGATTGCACGGTAAATTGGTTTACCATCTTTCCTCAACACTTCACTCACCCAAAGAAATCTTATGTTGCCCTCCATCGAACACCGCCTCGCCACCGAACTTTCAGTAAAACCCTCGCAAATCCAAGCCACGATTCAATTGCTCGATAATGGTGCCACGGTGCCCTTTATCGCGCGCTACCGCAAAGAAGCAACCGGCGGGTTGGACGATGCGCAGTTGCGGTTATTAGCGGAGCGGTTGCATGGCCTGCGCGAACTGGAGAAACGGCGTACAGCGATCATGGCAGCCATTGAAAAGCAAGGCAAAATGACGCCGGAATTGCTCAATGTGATCGCACATGCGGAAAACAAAGCGCATTTGGAGGATTTGTATCTGCCGTACCGCAAAAAACGCCGTACCAAAGCACAAATTGCCATCGAAGCGGGTTTGCAGCCACTGGCAGATACCTTGTTGGGCGACCCGAGGATCGACCCGCTCATTGAAGCGGCGAAATACCTGAAGGCACCATTTATTACTGACGAAGGCGACAATCCAGGAGTGGCCGATATTGGACAAGCATTGGCGGGTGCGCAGCATATTCTGATCGAACGTTTCTCCGAGCATGCGCCGCTGCTGCAAATATTGCGCGACTACTTGCACGTACACAGTGTTTTGACCGCCAAGGTCACTAAGGACAAAAAAGACAGCGACACTAAATTCACCGATTATCACGACTATTGCGAAGCTATCGGCAAAATCCCTTCGCATCGTGCATTGGCGCTGCTACGCGGAGAACGCGAAGGCATTCTGAAGCTAAAACTGCGGCT
Source organism: Nitrosomonas ureae (assembly GCF_001455205.1). Classification (NCBI taxonomy): domain Bacteria; kingdom Pseudomonadati; phylum Pseudomonadota; class Betaproteobacteria; order Nitrosomonadales; family Nitrosomonadaceae; genus Nitrosomonas; species Nitrosomonas ureae. The sequence goes on along the minus strand of NZ_CP013341.1, from coordinate 2,450,191 downwards.
GAGTTCTGAATTGGAAGAAAAGAATCGGAATTTAGTGCCCAATCCATGCGAACAGCGGATCGCACGTCAATTCAATGTCCATGACCAGAAGCGTGCGGCAGATAGCTGGCTGATCGATACTGTGCGCCAAGCATGGCACAACAAAATTTTCACGCATCTGGAAACAGAATTAATAAGTAACCTGCGGGAACATGCCGAAACTGAAGCGATCCAGGTGTTCGCACAGAACCTCAAAGCCTTGTTGCTTGCACCCCCCGCTGGTGCGTGCGTCACCATCGGACTCGATCCGGGCTTGCGCACCGGTGTCAAAGTCGCTGTTGTTGACATTACCGGTAAAGTACTCGACACCGCGACGATTTATCCGCATGCGCCGAGAAACGATTGGAACGGTGCGCTGGCGATCTTGAAACAACTGGCGGAACACCATCACGCCACGCTGATTGCGATCGGCAACGGAACTGCATCACGCGAAACCGATTTGTTGGCTAAGAATCTGATTAAACAATATCCGCAACTTAAACTCACATCGATCATGGTGTCAGAAGCGGGTGCGTCAGTGTATTCCGCTTCCGAACTGGCATCGGAAGAATTACCGCAACTGGACGTATCTCTGCGCGGTGCGGTTTCGATCGCACGGCGGTTACAGGATCCCTTGGCCGAGTTGGTCAAGATCGACCCGAAATCGATCGGTGTAGGCCAGTACCAACATGACATCAATCAAAGCCAATTGGCACAATCGCTCGATGCCGTGGTGGAAGACAGCGTTAATGCTGTCGGCGTTGATGTCAACACCGCATCTGCGGCATTACTGCGTTATGTCGCCGGACTCAGCGGCAAAATCGCGCACAACATCATCGCATACCGCAACACCAATGGCATGTTCGCTAAACGCATCGATCTGATGAGAGTCCCGAGCCTGGGTGAAAAAACCTTCGAGCAAGCCGCCGGATTCCTGCGTATTCCCAATGGTACCAACCCGCTTGATGCTTCCGCTGTTCACCCGGAATCGTATCCGCTGGTTGAGCAAATACTGCATGACATAAAACTGAACATCTCAGAATTGATCGGCAATCACGCAGTTTTAAAAGCTATCCACCCGGAACAATACGCCAATGCGCAATTTGGTTTGGTGACCGTCAAAGACATTCTGAAAGAACTCGAGAAACCCGGCCGCGATCCCCGCTCCACCTTCAGAACCGCCACTTTTAAGGAAGGTATTGAAACTATAAAAGACTTACGCTCCGGTATGGTGTTGGAAGGTGTTATCACCAACGTTGCCGCATTCGGTGCATTTGTTGATATCGGTGTGCATCAGGATGGTTTAGTGCATATCTCGGCATTATCAGATAAGTTTGTCAAAAATCCACATGCGATCGTTAAAGTGGGTCAAGTAGTCACAGTCAAGGTATTAGATATTGATGAAAAACGTAAGCGAATTGCGTTGACAATGCAACTTGCTGACAACAAAAAAATATCCTAAAGGAATTACCTCCATAACGCCTATTGAATAGGAAGTGCTTCCTCACGGAAAAAATTTTTAACTTTGATTACAAATCTGACAGAGATTCTTGTAACAGATCCTTTCGAGCCCAAGGTAAAAAATTTAATTCATCGTAATATCAACTAGTAAACGATATCAGCAGTCACCAAATCTGCATTCCCCTCGATAAAGCCATTTATATTGGCTGTCGAATCGGGTATAATGCCGCGCTTTGGGTCGTTAGCTCAGCCGGTAGAGCAGCGGACTTTTAATCCGTTGGTCGCGCGTTCGAATCGCGCACGGCCTACCAAATAAATCAAGGGGTTAGTTCAAAAGACTAATCCCTTTTTTATTTCTGGTGCCACACTGGTGCCACGTCAAAAAGACATTCACCCAATAAAAAACCCGCCACTTGGACGGGTTTGTTAAAAGTTTTATTCTTCTAACCGGTATTTGTCGCGATGTTTATCCAGATCATGGAAAACTTTTCTTTTCTTTACACTCTTATAAAGCAGAAATTCAAGATAAGTAAAAAATCCCACATGATATCCTTTCGCGCATGAATCATCGGTGAAATCCATATCTTCAACTATTGAGCCAAGAATGTTGATACCGGTTTAAAATTGCCCCCCATTACGGTTGAAAATTGACCAGGGGAAATCAGTGCGTAGGGTACTACGCATCTGTGGATAAGTCGACCAGACTGAGTTGGTTTTTTACCTCCTGTTGATGTTTTAGTCATAATGCAATGCGCTACAAATTAGCCAGATATTCTTCTGGAGAAGATTTTTCTTTTTCTCTTTCCTGTATTTTCATTTTTGCATTAGCGGCGCTTTGTTTGTAACGGAAAGAGTCATTACCGGTTTCGATAATATGGCAGTGATGGGTTAGTCGATCCAAAAGCGCGGTGGTCATCTTGGCGTCGATGAAAACGCTGCTCCACTCAGCAATCGCCAGGTTGGTGGTAATGATGACGCTGGTGCGTTCATAAAGCCTGGAGAGTAGGTGAAACAATAAAGCGCCGCCCGCTTGAGAGAATGGCAGATAGCCCAATTCATCGAGGATAACTAGGTCGACCTGTAATAGTCTTAGCACCAATCGACCTTGTTTTCCTGCAGATTTTTCCTGTTCCAGACTATTGGCCAGATCAATGGCACTGTAAAAACGCACTTTTTTATTATGATGCTGTATGCCTGAGGTACCGATGGCAACGGCTAAGTGCGTTTTGCCAGTTCCGGTGCCACCGACCAGCACCAGGTTCTGTGCTGCGGTTGCAAATTCCATCGTGGCCAGTTGATGAATCAGTTGTTGATCGACTTTGGACTGGCTGAAGTCAAAACCCTGTAAATGGCGCTGTATCGGGAATCTGGCGGCCTGGGTCTGATAGCGGATGGAGCGGATGCTGCGCTCGGTTGATTCGGCCTGGAGTAGGTGATACAGGATTTTGTCGACCGATTCAAGATCAGCCGTCCTATCCAGTGTATGCTGTTGCCTTAGTTCGGCATAGCAGGCCGCCATTCCATATAATTTCAATTCCTTGATTTGCGCGAGAATGTCAGACATGCGGCACCTCCTGGACGCTCAGGCGGTCATAGCGCGCAGTATCGGCCCGCGGCTCTTCATTGAGTTTAAGTGTCGTTTCCACTAGCGCAGGTAGCTCAGCCTGTTTCAGGCGCGCGAGTACATTGGCTACATGCTCGGCGCTAAGCACACCGGATTCCAACGCCAGTTCAACGGCGACCAGAACAGCTTCCAACCCATGTGTTGGTACCAGACTCAGTACTTTGGCCATGGTTCGATCGGCTTGCTGGTGTTCTCTGCGCCGCAATGCAGTCTGAAATTGCAACAAGGGTGCCGGTAATTCAGCAAATGGGGCACCGTTGCGCAAGGCGCCCGGTTTCTTCTCGATGATCGGAATATAATGCTGCCAGTTATAGCTGACCTGGTCGCAATCCAGAAGACGGATATGACTGACTACTACAGCATTGTCATGGACAATCTCGACGCGGTTGGAGTACAGATGAACCGCTACCATCTGGTTGGCTAGGTAACAGGGAACGGAATAACGGTTACGTTGCAGTGTGACCAGGCAAGTGCTGGAAACACGCGCCAGCACTTCAATATAACCATCAAACGGCGCTGGCATCGGCATCAGGTGCATCTGTTCCTGTTCCAGCGCATCGGCTAGGGTAATGCCAGCATAATCCGGGTGCTGTATTTCTGACCACAGCGCGCGGCAGCGCGCTTCAAGCCAGTTATTCAGATCCTCAAATGTACTGAACTGTTGCTGTTTGGCCTCAGCCCAGATAAGGCGGCGCACATCCTGAACATTCTTCTCAACAATCCCCTTTTCCCAGCCGGAAGCAACATTGCAGAAATCCGGCTCGAACAGGTAATGTGCCGTCATCGCAAAGAAACGTGTATTGACCACACGTCCATTGCCTTTGGTCACCTTGTCCACAGCAGTCTTCATGTTGTCATAGATGCCGCGCCTTGCAATACCTCCTAAAGCAGTGAATCCGCGCGTATGGGCATCAAACAACATCTCGTGGCCTTGAGAAGGATAGCCCGACAGCATGAATGCACGGCTGGCGCATAGTTTGGTGTGCGCAGCCAGAACCTTGCGATGAATGCCGCCGATCACCAGCCACTCTTCGCTCCAGTCAAACTGGAACGCTTCACCCAATGCAAACCTTAGCGGCACATATGCTGATTTACCCTTACCATCTTGATTGCGCCAGTTACGGATAAAGTCGGAAACAATCGTATAACCGCCCGTATAGCCTTCGTTCAAAATCTCTTTAAACAACATCTTCGCCGTGCGCCGATCCTTCTTGGGACGACACGCATCCCCTTCCAGTGCCAATAACAGCCTAGGCTCAAACGGAGTCAATTTGCCTGACTTCTTTGCCCTTTGATATTTAACAGCACTATCACCGGACGCTCTCAGCCACTTCTTTATCGTGTTTCGTGACAGACTTGTTCGTCGCTGAATTTCATTCATCGACAGATGTTCACGATAATACATCCGCCGTATCTTTGCATACATAACCATAGTAATCACTTCTACTGTCTCCTGCCTAAAATTTAAGCAGGATACGTCAATTACCTGGTCAATTTTCAACCGGTACAATCAGGCTTTTCTGGTCAATTTTCGACCGGCGTCAACAGTCCAAATATTACATAAGGGGGAAAATTCACCTAAAAAAAGGAAAAAACTCCACTTTCTATTAAAGTGACGTGCAACAAGTGTCACTTGGAAAATTTTCTCTGTCACCACAGCAAAATTCTTGCGGTTGTGCAGAGGTCTTTTAAATTTAATTATCAGTCTGTACGGGTTACAAACATTAGTTAAAGGATGGTTTCCACAAATATCCAGTGCGTTGCTAGCGAGCGCACTGGCTAAACTTGTATACAAGGGGGAAAAATAGAATAGCCCAAAGATGATCTTTGAAAAAGGAAGAATCCGTAGATCTAAAACCATTAGATCAGTAGATAATTTTAATACTGTACGGTTTCCCCCCATTCTGACTAATCTCTTATCAAATTTGTCTTGTTACCCTTTATGTATTTAAACGCACAGACCAAGGAGATAGTCTTGGGGCACCATTCAAATTCCCATTAACTTTGAAGGATTATTATCATGATGAAAATTTTACTCACAACTATTGTTACTGGATTTTTATTTGTTAGTGCTTCTACATTTGCCGGAGATTATTCTCAAACGCAGAACAAAGTTGATGACAAGGTGAATGTACCTCAAAAAGCTCAATCCAACCAAAAGGACGCTGAGACGAACATGCAGAATAACAGCAAGAATGAAGCTGAACAGGCCAACAATAAAGATACGGATAATCAACGAAAAAAAGACTTTAGATAATAGTCCCATACCAACTCACTTCGTAGAGTTTTGGTTGTCCATCTTAGACATAAGTTATCACACTGAGTAATATTTTAAGGAGACATTCTCATGGAACGAAAAGTACAGATTATAGAAAAGGAATCTCTTAATCCCATAGCGGAATATCTGATTGATTTGGAAGATAACAATTCAAATGAAGCTTATTTCGCAGAAGCGTGGATGAACGCTATTGATGATGGGTTAGTTGATTCAGCAAACGAACCGGATTACGAGATGAAATTTGTTGAAGGTGTACCTGCGGAGTAATTAAGAATTACTCTATTATTACCCCAGGTCTCGCTATCTATTATTAAATGTCGCACTGAAAATCATATAAATATTCTTGAATCGATAAATTCTTAAACATCTTAAGGTGTTGCTATGTCATTTGATGAGAACAATGATCCCGATAAAAAACTTAGCTCTCTAATTTTCTTTCTATTTATATTGTTAATCTTAGGTAGCATTCTGATTGTGGGAATGGTGTGGACGCTTATTGACCCCGATTTCAAGTATATTCCGGAAGGTTTCAGGCAATTTTTTAATTCACTGTAAGCACCGTACTGACTTTAATTTTTAACGCATCATAATTTTTCACTTTTTTATGGAGAATACTTTATGAGCAATAAAGAGGTTGTTTTAATCGTCGGATGTTTATTATTTCTTCTCAGCTCGCCTGTTTTTTCTCAATCAACCCCTCCCTTAGAAAAATCTATTGGAATAACCCCTGCTGAGCAGTTCTCAGAACCTGGTCGTATTCAGAATGAGATAGATAAAAAAAGAAATGAAACCAACTCACCTGACAGCGATGCTAATCGCTATATCACAACGCCATCTGACAATGTTTCTGAACCACTTAACCAATTTGAAAAAGATTCAGGAATAAACCAAAGAAATTTTGAATAGAAATATCAGATTAAGACTACATCGGCTTTTGTAGTTTTTCTTTTTTAGATATCGTACAGAGTCAATTAAATGACATAAGTAATATGTCCTTTTATCCGGAGATAATCATGCAAACTGAAGATACCCAACCTAAGAAAAAGAACATTGCCATTACTATGATTTGTGCTGTGTTATTAGCTTTTGCGCTTATTTTAATAGGGTCATGGTTTTGGGGATGGGAATATTAATAAGCAAATACGTATGCAACAAATGATTTAAAGGAAAAGATATTCTTCTTTCTGAGGTTTTTCTTATTGAATTAGGAACTTATAAGTTTATTATAAAGACACATAACTCAATCTTTGACCATCAATTTTCATTAGATGCACAAGAAAACATTAAAGCGAGAACCCGCCTGGCAGTTTTTATTTAATCTAAGCCACAGGCATGATTTGTCGTATGTATGCAAACAGACAGACAGGCTCTTCCAAGTAAATTCATAATGAATTTTTAACCTAGGAGTATCATGATGAATAAAGTATTAATAGCTTTTCTCTTAGCAATTTTTATTTTGCCCGCTTCAGCATTACTGGCTGATTATGGAGATGATTTAAAGAAAAGAGATGAACAAAAAATAAAAGAGAACCATAAAAACCCACCTCTTCAGCCATCGGGCACCTCTCCCGCCCCAACTTACGATCCCTCTGGCACGCCCGGCAATTTAAAATCCCCAACTGGTATTGACTCAAATAATAAATCAGGCAACAATTCGCAAGATCCCGGACAGAGAAAATAGATCTTATTTTTTATTACTACCTGTGAAAATTATTACCCGCTTAGGCGGGTTTTTATTTTGTGACCCTTAGGAGGGTGGGATGTCTAACTGTGAATATTTTCAAAATAAAGAACTCGGCCGCAAGCGACCGAGTTTTAGAAGAGCGGTAGTTGCTCAAACCTCCCTTCCATTTCATCCATCACTTTGACTTGATTTTGTACATACTGACGAATAACCTCCTCGTTAGCATTACCTATAGTTTCAACAAAATAGCTTTGTGTCCATAACTTACCTCCCCAAAATTATTTTCTCTTTATCTCTGGGCATATACGAAAAAATTCTCGGGCTGATATGCTTTTTATTACTTGCATGACATATGCTGGCGAAATCTTCGGATCTGTTCTCACTACCATATGAATATGATCCATTGGAATCTCTAATTCCACAATCTCTATATCGTAGTCATACCCTATCTTACCAATAATGCCTTTTAACTCGCTTCTATATGGCAAGCCCCCGAGATTTTCGCGATGCGGCTAAATGATAAAGCGCTCATTGAAGATTATCGCAAACATGCTTGGAAAAGAGCAGTATATGAACAGAGTGTTAATGAAGAAAAATAATCTGATTATGAGATAATTATAAATGTAAAAATTCCAACTTTAACATAGCCTTACAATTAAAAGCATACCTACAATATCAACCCGCACCTGTGGGTTTATTATCTCTCACATTTCAAAGATGTTTGTTAACGAACAGTCAATCGTTTCAAACTAAAGGGAAATATTAGGAGAAATTGATTTGAGAAGAGCTCGTTTCGCTAAAAAAGCTAGTGGTCAATTAATGGCCGAATACCTGACAAATCTTCAAAAAATTCTCGAAAAAGCATGGTTTCGTGCAATATATGGAAGATCAGTAATTGAAGCCAATAAGACTGATTACGAAATAGAGTGTCGTTTTTAAAACCACACATTAAATAATAATTATAATTTGAATAATTAAAGAATGAATTTCTTAAACTTTGAGAATATACTGCTCGTAAATAATGTTAATTTTTTGTGAAAATTTATGGATTAGTTACGATGAATAATATCTCATATATAACTCAAAGAGTTAAAGATGATTTAGCAAATAATCAAGCAGTGATTGTAATTGTACAAGCCAAGCAAAGAAAACAAATCACTGAAGAATTGAGCACATATAATTTTGATATTGAAGAAGTAAAAAATAAAGGGCAGATAAAATTTCTTGACGCTGGACTATTTCTCTCCAATTTCATTTTGGATAACGAGCGCCTCGATACTCAATCTTTAAACACATACTTAAGTCATACAATAAAGAATTCAAAGTTATACTTTGATCACGTTCTTGTAATCGATGGAATGATGGATTTGCTTTTAAAACGAGGAAAACATGAGTCCGCTGTATTGCTTGAAAAACGACTACATGACATAGCTTCACAACAAGAATCCTCTGTATTTATATTCGACTCTGGTATCCCCGTAGCCGTAGTATGTGCTGAAGAAAACTCCGAGTCATCAATTAGGACAGCTATTGAAAATTCAGTAATGAATGGATTGGAAACAGCGGGGAATACTTTGGAAAATCTTGCAAAACCTTCAACAACCGAGCTTAAATCTTTTTCGTCCCCTATCTAGATCGTAATTCACATTTCTTAAAATCCAATAGACATCAATTACCAGTATTGATGTCTTCCCCGTTATATAATTCACTCCGTCATGTTTTTTAATTATCATTACCAGCTTGCTTTGCGGAGCTTTTCTGCACCGCAGAATTAAGATTACCCAGTAATTTTTTTGATTTCTTTGTTGTAGTCTTCATCATAGCCAAAGCGGCAGGATAATCTTCATGAGTTTCTTCTAGAATATTTCCATTAAATCTTATTATTTTTTTATTTTGGATCTTTTTAAAACTAATTTCCAGACATTCAAGTAAGGAAGAATTATTTAAAGCTGCAAGAATAGTGAGATAAGCAAGTAAATTCCAAATTTCTTTGTTAATTTTATCCTTATTCGCTATATCTCCAGATAACTTTCCAATAATATTATATATTTTCAGTAGGATATATTGCGGATCATTTAAATTCTCTTCCTTTATTTTTATTGAGTGATCAAGACAATCGGAAAAAGATACTTTACTCATTATACAAATAATGATCATGTTAATAAGACAATTTCCAATTTCCTCTCTACATCCCTTCCCCTTGGTTATGACGGTTGTTAACTGACCGAATTTTGAAACAAGCATTAGAGTTTCAATATGAATATCCGCCACATTCACAAGATTAGACTTCTCTAACCAATCAATAACTTGATGACTGAGATTTTTCATTTGAGAATTTATTAATTTTTAATAAAGATGTATATATTTATTTTTCATTCTGTGTAAGTTCTTTGTCGTAGATTTTCCAGAATGTGTCTACAGTTTCGTTTCCGAATGAAAAGTATATATTCATTTGAAAATTTCAAGCCCCTCTTGAGTTTCTTGTTGCCCGTATTCCAATCCCTTTTAATCTGATTTTTTAAATTTTATTCGTAAGCACGGATTCCCACATTAAAAAACAGTCTTGAAATATTTCAAAGTTAGCAAACGCACATATATTTTTAGGAGAAATTATTAAGATAAATTCCCCGTTGAAAAAGGAGGACTTTATGTTAACCCGAGACACTATCTTTGAGTTCGAATTTACTGATTCTAATTCTTATTTTGATAACCCAGCACTTCTCTATGATGTACCTCCACTCGAAGTACATACCGAAGAAATTTTTAATTCCTTTGGCGGTATATATCATATTGAAGAAGGATAAATTTATTTAACAAAAAAATGCGGAATATTTATCAAAGTTAATGTAATAAATGTTTCTTATGTTATTAATTTACCAGGAGAATATAAATATGAAAAACAATAAAGACGTTAGTAATAGTACGAAAATATTAGTAGAAAAAAATAATTATGTTTCAGACTTGCCGATGGTTGGATCGATGAATTTTATGCCTTCCGGGTTTCCACAGAAAAAATATTATAAAAATAGTAATTTCTCTAAAACGAAAAATATTAGCCATTTTTACGGAAAATACCAGCCTTTCATAAAATACATTCCTTCATAAGAAACTACGATGAGAACAGGAGGTAAGAAAAGGAATCTCCTTCTAAATTATCCTCTATGGATCTAACAAGAACCTGGAAGAGATTGGGAAGCTAAAAATTTTATCACTTAGATATTCTAAGCCATCTAACAAGACACTAACGAATTATCAAAAGAAAGACAAAGATAATGCACTCCCCTTCGGCGGGCTTTTATTTTATTTTCCAAATTGTTTGGTAAAAAAGCTTCACTGATAAACTGGATTTGAGTTCTCGGCCCACTTAATAACCTGTTTTATTAGATTTTTCATATTAAGAATAACCAAAAAACAAATACAAAATGACAGAATCTTGCAAATTACCACAATTTCGACAGATAAAGAAAAAAGAGAATGGCCATTTTCCGATGCCGTATTATGTAACGCCTTTATTTAAAAAAGAATTATCTCCATCTATTATTAAATAGAGCGTAAATTGTTTAAGAATAACCAGATTTGAAATGAAACCTGCTGGACGGTAAATTTTTAACAAATAACTATTAGGTTGCAACTGTAAGGAAACAGATTGAATTTGTTTTAGATAAAAGATGGGAATCGCACATACGCTTAAAAGCAATTTGTGTATCTTCGTATTTCCTCCACGTTAACTAAGGATTAAAAATGTATTCTAGTACAAATAATGAAATTCCCATACCTACAACAACTTACACTGGTTGGTCAATTAATTGGGGCGCAATTTTTGCCAGTCTGGTTTTTATATATGCTTTAAGTTGGTTATTATTCACATTGAGCTCGGCGATTGGTTTAAGTATCGTAGAAATTCCCAATCCTCATGATACTGATGTCAAATCCGAATCCTTAACATTAAGTATTACTTTATATGCTTGGTTAATAGGAACCATTTTGATTACTTACTTTTGCGGTGGATTGCTTGTAGGTAAACTTTCAGGCAATGCTGATCAAGGCACATTGATGCTACACGGTCTGGTTATGTGGTCGTGCACAATTCTTATCGCGATTTTATTAGGAGCAATGGGAGTGAATAGCTTTCTGAGTTCTGCTACTAGCGCCGTTAAAACAACAGCTACAATCGGAGCGGAGCTGCCAAACATTACTTCATCAGGCAATAAACAGCTACCTTCATCTTTTCAACCTTTGATAAGTTCTTTAAAACAGGAAATTAAAAAAGGTGGCTCTCAAGACGATACGAATTCATCTCAGCAAGATGATAATTCAAATTCAAAAAGTCAACATGCTTCAGATTCAATTGATCCCCAGGCTTTACGTTTAATGGCTTTTGCTTTAATTCAAGGTGATGAAAAACAAGCCAAGGAAATTATTGCGAGCAGTACTGATCTGGATGAAAAACAAGTCGATGAATTGGTAAATTCAGTTAAATCTAAAGCCGATAAAATAGGTAAAGATATTGAGAAAAAGGCAAATGAAGTCCGGCAGTATGCAAGTGGAATTCTGTGGCTAACTTTTATAAGTTATATAGTCGCATTATTTGCAAGCATTCTCGGTGCTCGATGGGGATCAAAAGAATTATCTCATTCTATTTATCAAACTAAATAGTCAAAATATCATTTTTTCCTCCGCAGCATTTGTTGCGGAGATTATTGATAAAAAGAAAATTATTCCTATAAGAGTTTTTTGTTTTCTTTTTTATTAACTAGCTATACCTATGGAGTAATTTAATGGAAATCAAATATAAAGGGTTCAGTATTATTAGCAATGCCGAATGTGATGAGAATTCAGGTCGTTGGAATGGGAGGTTCAGGATTCTTGATGAGAAAGGTGTGGTTGCTTATGAAAGTTTTACTGAACCCAGATCTAATCAAAATGAAGCATACGATGCTGCTAAACATTCAGCATATGAGTGGGTCGATGCGCAATAATTAAGGCTCTAGACTAGCAGAACTAAACTACTAGTCTAGTAAGATGTTAAGAAACAGAAAATTAAGTGATTATTGGATTAAAAAAATAATTGAATGCTTTTGCATTGATATCCCAGCCAGCAAAGCGGCTCTGCTACTGGGTAAAAATCGTAACACGATTAATCGTTGGTATGGCATTTTCAGGCAAGTAATTTATCATCATCAGACTGCCCTTAAGAACAAATTGTTAGGCAGAGTGGAAGTTGATGAAAGGAATGATGGCGGGAAACGGCAACGTGGTTATCATGGCAAACTCAAGCGCGGTCGCGGCACATTAAAACAGCCTGTATTTGGTGTGTTTGAGCGAGATGGCAGGGTGTATACCGAAATAGTGCCAGACTGTAAGCGATTGACTTTACATGAGGTAATACTAGGTAGAGTATCGATTGAAAGTGTTATTTATAGTGACGGCTGGCGTGGTTATAATGGTTTGGCAGATGTAGGCTATTCCAGGCATTTTCGTGTATCGCATGGTGACAATGAATTTGCTCGAGATGGACATTGCCATATTAACGGTATTGAGTCGTTCCGGAGTTTTACCAAGCGACGACTCGCAAAGTTTAACGGTGTATCAGTAAACTTTGAACTGCATTTAAAAGAATCTGAATGGCGATGGAAAAAACAATCGAATGAGCTTGCTAATCAACTTTGGCAACTCATCAGATATTATTAACTCCGTTAGTCTAGAGCCTTGATAATTATGTGTATTACATACCGAAGACTATAGCTCATTAATTTCGTTAGGCACCGAAGTATTCTGATTTTCAGGAAATCCAGAGTTTCATAAAATGAAGAGATGAAATGGAGGATGAAGGCTTTTAAGATATTCTGGAGTTCTTCGGCAAGGCTGAGCAATCCTGCTTTGTATTTGATAACTGGATTGTTACTATGGTAGCAGGAGTGTTACCTTCATTTATGTTTGATTTTAGGTTTCAATACCTACATCAAACTCGGTAACGCTTTCAATTTCAAGCGCTCTGTACAATTAGATCAAACAATAAAGATCAACCCAGTTCAAAACTGGTGATGCCATACATCCGCTCAAAATCTAGTGTTGGCATATATTTGGTATACATTCTCGATGTTTCAAAAACAATCTGTAAATCATGGCGTTTAACTAATGCACGCGCATGAGGATTGTTCTCACAAATATCCAAGAATACCGATTGGTTTTCCTCTACAGCAGCAAGTAATCCCAACCATAAAGTCTCAGCTAATAATGGATTATCCGCAAATAACGGGGCAATTTTATACCCTATGCGACAAGGACGAATTACTCCATATGCGACAATCCGATTATTCCGAATAATCCCTAAAGCAATGCTATCAGGCTGAGTGAGCCATAACTTTAGAAATTTAGTCCTATCAGCAGGGAAAAATGCTGAATCATACAAACATATTTGCGCAAAAGGAATATTTGCAAGTTCAATCAATTCCGGATTACATGAAAACTGTCCGCCTGTTAATCCTTGATAGCGAATATTACGATATGCTGCCTGAAAGCCGGACTTTATATAGTTATCCTGTTGTGCAACTACTCCATCCAGGCCGATATTGCATCCTTTGAGATAATTAAGTCCAGCATGCCAAAGCCTAAGACCATATTGTTGCCCACGATATGGTTCTTTAACAATATAAAGTCCCATAAACCCAAACGAATCGCTGTATTTAACCGCTGATAAGCAGGCAATAGGTTGACCGTTAAGTAGGCCTATGAAGAAACCATTCCTATCCGCAGCATAAAAACAATCTCTATCGTGTAAACCAGGATTCCAACCTTCAGTAGTAGCCAATTCGATAGCAAAATCGATCTCATTTTGCATCATTGGTCGGATAATATATTCGCTGTCCATTAAATTCTTTTATATCTGCGGAATAAATATTTAGTGAGGCGGTGTCCAGTACACCGCTAAATATGCCTATCCTCTTTAATCTCTTTAGGTTTAATTCCCCGCCCCTTGAGACGAAGGCTGATTAGATTGAAGAATGCAGTAATACCCCGCTGCTTGCGGCGGGGGTGCTTCATTTTATATTTTGAACCTTTCAATCTTTATTTTTTGGTATATGCAACACACCAGCCTTGGGGATTAATACTGCCTTCAACAACTTTACATCCCCCTTGAGCTTCTGGCGTTTTACCGGGAATAAACTGCACGCAATTATTGCATTGTTCTTTGTCGTTTGGCTCATCCCGATATTGCATTGATTCTTTGGAAGCTTTAGACGCATGTACGTAATTCATTACGATACTGAAAAGAGGGATGGTGGCACCCAGTGCCATAAATTTCATTATTCTGCGTCGTGAGAATTTTTTCCGAAAATGACTCATCATAGTATCCTCCTTCGAATAGGTTATCATGGATATTCTCTTAAATAATAATCAAAACACAAGGTTCAGATCTATAAGGATATATCTACTTAAAATAAATTGTCTGTACGGCAGCAAACATTAATAAAAATACAGCTTCGATTTGCGTTTCATTTTTTACAGACTTTCTCATATTCAATTGCTGGAAAAAACATGAATTCACGCTGGGTTTCTCTTTTGTAAAAGATTCAAAAAGCGTTCAACACTATTAAGTCTGACAGGATGTCACTCTCAGCAGTACCCTCTTAGCTTAGCAGGCGCGAGCTTTGGGCTTGAGTATATAAAAATGCGTGATGGATAGTGATGATGCAGTGGAGTGAACGCACTCATGCGCTTTCATGTTTGCTTTGCGCTCTTCATTCATGCCCATGAAGTCAAGACTAAATTCATCCGGCGTGAGTACGAGGATGCAAATCTGTTTTGCAAAACTTACATAAAAGTAATTCGACCCGGAAATGGATCAATAGGTGAAATGATGTCATCTCATTAGATTCATAGGGAATTGACAAATATTTATCTTCCGTAATCTCAAGATTACTCGAGAACTTGAGATGGGAAAATAGTGCAGAAAAAAACCGCCTCTTCGGGCGGTTTTTTTCTCATTCTAATGAAATTATTTTGGTACTAAAATTCGGGGATCAATGTCCAGGTTTGCTGGTACCACCGAAAGGACGTGGATCTTGCCCTTCTTTGAGGCAGTTACCATTCCCATCTATTCCAAATTGACAGTCATCGACACTAGCATTTGGATCACCCATATCGGCATTTGAACAAGCGGTTAAAAAAACCAGTAGTGCTACAGTAAAAATTGACAGTTTCATCGCTTAATTTCCTTATTTAGATTTACCATATTTGTTTTGAGGGTTTGAGTATATAACAGAACAGAAAAAATTTCCAAGTACTTGGCTATCAACACCACTCACTGATGCCATATCAGCGGATGCTTTACCTTCTTAGCCGCCGCGCAGTATTTGCATCAAATAAACGCCATATTTGTCGAGTTTACGCACACCAACACCTGTCACTTGACTCAATTCATCTTCCGTTTGCGGGCATAAACGCACCAATTCATGCAGCGTGGCATCATGAAAAATCACATAAGCCGGAACACCGTGCTCTTTGGCTGTCTTTGCCCGCCATGACCGCAATTGCTCCCATAAATAGCGCTCGGCTGAGTCCAAGGGGGTTAAATCATCGCGATTGCGCTTTTTAGATAATTGTTCGGTTCTGGTTTGTTGACGTAAATACACGTTCTGCTGCCCTTTAAGTACAGCACGACTAGCTTCAGTAAGATGCAAAGCACCATGACCTTCACTGTCCGGCGTCAGCAAACCGAGCGCAACAATTTGGCGAAATATCGCACGCCAGGTTTTTTCAGGCATATTTTTCCCGATCCCAAACGTACTGATTCTGTCATGATGCCATTCTTTTACCCGGTCGGTCAGGTTGCCGCGCAAAACGTCAATTAAATGACCTGCGCCGAAAATCTGCCCCGTACGATAAACGCACGACATTGCCTTTTGCACTTCCACCGTGGCATCCCAAACTTTAGGTGGATTTAAGCAAATATCGCAATTTCCACATCCCTCCGTGTCAACTCTCTCACCGAAATAGCTTAGCAAGCGAATACGGCGACAAGTAGTCGTTTCGCATAATGACAACATGGCTTCCAGTTTGCGTGCAGCTCCTTGTTTAAATTTGAACTGCGCCTCGGATTCTTCAATCATCCGCCGCTGCTGAATAACATCGCCAAGACCATACGCCATCCAGGCGTTGGCTGCTTGCCCATCGCGGCCAGCGCGGCCGGTTTCCTGATAATAACCCTCGATGCTCTTCGGTAAATCCAGATGCGCGACAAAACGCACATCGGGTTTATCGATCCCCATACCGAACGCAATTGTAGCAACCATGATGATGCTCTCTTCGCGTAAAAATTTTTCCTGATTCACGTTTCGCTGCTGCATACTCATGCCGGCATGATAGGCCACAGCATTCAAACCCTGCTTCACCAGCCAAAGGGTGATTTCTTCCACCTTTTTGCGCGACAGGCAATACACAATCCCGGCATCCGACGGGTGTTCCGCTTGAATGAAAGCCAGTAACTGAGAACGACTGTTAGTTTTATCGATAATCTGATAACGAATGTTTGGGCGATCAAAGCTTGAAACAAATACCTTGGCTAAATCCAATCCAAGCCGCTCCATGATTTCTCTACGCGTATCCATATCGGCGGTTGCTGTTAATGCAATACGCGGAACTGCAGGAAAACGTTCGTGTAAAATTGATAATTGAATGTATTCCGGACGGAAATCATGTCCCCATTGCGAAACACAGTGCGCTTCATCAATCGCAAACAGCGCAATCGGAATACGTGCAATCAGATTCAGAAACCGCGCAGTCAACAAGCGCTCAGGCGCCACATACAGCAAATCATATTCATCCGCTAAAAGCTTCTGCTCAACTAGAATAGCTTCTTGTTGGGATAGTGAAGAATTCAGCACTGCGGCGCGCACCCCAATTTCGTGCAATGCAGTGACTTGATTGTGCATCAAAGCAATGAGCGGAGACACGACAATAGCAACGCCATTGCGTAATAAAGCGGGAATTTGATAACACAATGACTTGCCACCACCGGTTGGCATCAACACCAGACAATCGCCTCCACCGGCAAGGTGTGCAATGACTTCCGCTTGCTGCCCGCGAAAAGCCGGATAACCAAAAATTTCCTTCAATATATTAAGTGCTTCGGACATTCCAAGTAGAATTATTGCAAATTCCTGCTGATTAACCGGATCACGGCATTATTGTAATTTACATTGTCTGCAAATTACTTTTTTAAGAATCATAAAGACTTTCATGATACTACACCGGGATGGGTGCCCAGCTACTAGTAAGTTTATTTTCATTCAGTCGGTTTGATAACGATTGTTAATGCCGTTTCAAATTATTCATGCGGTTGTGCTGGTATAATTCTAGAAAGGTGTCTTTATTTATAAAATTTGTGAAGTTAGTTTGGAGAAATGAATATGGTGGTAGCTGATGTTCTGAAATTAATTCAAGACAATGAAGTTAAATTTGTTGATTTGCGTTTTACCGATACCAATGGAAAAGAACATCATGTCACCCTGCCCGCCCATAACTTTGATGCAGATAAGTTTGACGATGGCCATCCTTTTGACGGTTCATCGATAGGGGGTTGGAAAGGAATTCAAGCATCCGATATGTTATTGATCCCTGATCCCGATACCGCGAATATGGATCCATTCATGGATGAACCCACGTTACTGCTTACTTGTGATGTGGTCGAGCCTGCCGATGGCAAAGGTTATAGTCGTGACCCGCGTTCATTAGCCCGGCGCGGAGAGATTTACCTAAAATCAACAGGTATCGGGGACGTGGCTTATTTCGGACCGGAACCTGAGTTTTTTATATTCGATTCGGTACGCTGGCATACCGGTATGTCCGGTTGTTCGGTCAAAATAGAATCCGAAGAGGCAGCCTGGAGCTCGTCAATCAAGTATGAAAGCGGTAATATCGGTCATCGTCCTGCTGTCAAAGGCGGTTACTTCCCGGTACCTCCCATAGATTCATTGCAAGATATCCGCTCTGCCATGTGCCTGACCCTAGAAGAAATGGGGGTGGGTGTCGAAGTTCATCATCATGAAGTGGCTACCGCAGGTCAATGTGAAATAGGCACACGCTTTAACAGTCTGGTGAAGCGCGCGGACTGGAATCAGATCCTTAAATACGTCATTCATAATGTCGCGCATTCTTACGGCAAGACAGCAACTTTTATGCCCAAGCCGATCGTGGGTGACAATGGTTCCGGCATGCATGTGCATCAGTCAATCTGGAAAGACGGTAAGAATTTATTCTCCGGCAATGGTTATGCGGGATTATCCGAAATCGCCTTGTATTATATCGGTGGTATCCTCAAACACGCCAAAGCGCTTAATGCCATCTGCAATCCCAGCACCAACTCCTATAAAAGATTAGTCGCCGGATTTGAAGCACCGGTCAATCTGGCTTATTCGGCCAGCAATCGATCAGCCGCAATTCGTATTCCTCATACCAGTAGCCCTAAAGGACGACGCATTGAAGTTCGTTTTCCCGATCCAACCGCAAATCCATACCTGGCATTCACTGCGTTAATGATGGCTGGTTTGGATGGCATCCAAAATAAAATACATCCCGGCGACCCGATGGATAAAAATCTTTATGACCTGCCGCCAGAAGAGGCTGCCAAGGTGCCTAATGCCTGCGCTTCGTTGGATGAAGCTTTGGAATGCCTGGATAAAGATCGGGATTTTTTGATTCGTGGCGGCGTATTCTCCAATGATTTGATCGATGCGTACATTCAGTTGAAGATGGATGAAGTCAAATTATTACGTACCATTACACATCCGATTGAATTCGATTTGTATTACAGCTTATAATTTTCACTATTCAGAAACTGAGCAAACTGAATATACCAAGCAATATTAATTACTTATAGGATAACGTCTATAACCCGACACCGATTAAGTCGTGCAATAAAGAGGAATTGGCAGTTCTTTTTTTGCTTTTCGATAAAGAAAATTTTGATAAACTAATCAGGCAGTTGATACTGCCATCAATATTCTTTCAGCAAAATATGAAAACTATAACATTCTTGATTTTATTGATCTTTATGTTGCCAATGGGCTTCCCGCAAGCAATAGCCGGTTCCGAGATATATAAGTATGTCGATAAGGATGGCAATATTACCTTCACTAATCGTCGCGTCTCTAATGCGGAAAAGATTTCCATTGCCTCGTTTTCGAGAAACACAAAATCCAGTCAGTCAAAACCAAGTTCAGAATTAAATCTTCCGCGCGTAAACGATACAACACAAAAAAGCCGTGATGCCATGCGCCGTGAGATTCTACAAAAAGAACTCATTGCCGAAGAAAAACTCTTTTCTGAAACACGGGATTTCTTGGACGAGATATCCAACAAGCCTGAGTTTAAGAATAATTCTCAGGAAAAGACTGTACAGCTAAAAAATAAATTACTTCTGCACCAAAGAAATGTTGCGGCATTAAAAAAAGAATTAGGTCGATAATGCCAAGAAATTACTTCTTGCTCATTACATTAGCACTATTTTTTAGCTTATCTTATGCCGGCGTCTATAAGCATATTGATGAGAATGGCAACGTAACCTATTCGAATATTCCTTCCAACGACTCCAGACGCATTGATTTACCGCCGATTATTGTCGTTCCACCTGTAGATACCGGTGAAGTTGAAGATCGAATTACGAAGCGCAGAGAGTCCATGAAACTTAGAGAGCAGCGCGAACAACTGCAAAATAAAATTGCCGAGGAAGAAGCGCAGCTTAATGAAGTAAAAAGCGAGTATAAAGATGGCATGCCGGACCGCTTGGGCAGTGAACGCAATTACCAAAGATACCTTAACCGGGTAGAACGGCTGCGAGAGGAAATCAGTGCACGTGAGAAAAACCTGGAATTAATGAAAAACGACTTGGGTAAAATGCCTGAAAAAATCAGATAGGAGATTATGCTTTAGCCGTT
Organism: Nitrosomonas ureae; assembly: GCF_001455205.1. Taxonomy (NCBI): domain Bacteria; kingdom Pseudomonadati; phylum Pseudomonadota; class Betaproteobacteria; order Nitrosomonadales; family Nitrosomonadaceae; genus Nitrosomonas; species Nitrosomonas ureae. The sequence goes on along the minus strand of NZ_CP013341.1, from coordinate 2,430,188 downwards.
CACGTCTCAATTGCTTCGGGAATGAGTCAAATAAAGCCCCTCACCGCAAGACAGCGAGAATTTAAACCCGGAAAGATTAAATATCCAGTGAGCAAGCCAGCTCCACCAAAACGGGTGCATGATCCGAAGGACGATCAAGCTTGCGCATCGTTTTATCAATCGTACACGTCATACATGCGCTGCAAAGTTCCTCGCTGAGGAGTATGTGATCAATCCGCAATCCCTGATTTCGACGAAACGCCATCATCCGGTAATCCCACCATGTATAGGATTTCTCAGGTTGCTCAAACAAGCGGAAGCTATCAGTCAAACCTAAATTGAGCATATTTCCGAAAGCAGAACGCTCGGGGCCGCTACATAACACTTTTCCTTTCCAAAGTTCGGCATCATAGACATCCCGATCCTCCGGTGCGATATTAAAATCGCCCAATACTGCCAATCTCTTATAATCTATCAGTTCCTGCTTCAGCCATTGAGTAAAAGCTGGCAACCAACGTAGTTTATATTCATATTTTTCCGACTCAACATTCTCCCCATTAGGCACATAGGCGCAAATCACACGCAAATCCCCATAAGTTGCTGCGATTACCCTTTTCTGTTCATCAGCCAAGCCGGGTATTGCAGTAACTATATTGCTTCCTTGCCTTTTACTAAGCATCGCCACACCGTTATAAGTTTTTTGCCCGGAGAAGACGGATTCATAGCCTGCAGCTTTTATTTCATTGATCGGAAAATTTTCATTGATTAATTTTATTTCCTGCAGACATAACACATCGGGTTGATGTTCTACCAGCCAGTCAATTACCTGTGGAAGACGTACTTTGAGAGAATTAACATTCCATGTTGCTAATTTCATAACCATAAATTATTTATACCATAGCCCTATTGGCAATAGATAATGAAACATCACTATCATCGCAGTTCCTTTAATCAGTACAAAAAAAGCGCTCGACTTCTGCCAAATCCCGAGTACGCTTCATGGGAGGCAGACTTTGCCATATCTGCCTGCCATAAGCTTTTGTTGTCAAACGCGGATCACAAATCATCAAGACACCGCGGTCTGTTTCATCCCGGATCAATCGCCCGGCTCCTTGCTTCAAATTTATAACTGCGCGAGGCAATTGATATTGCATAAACGCATTGCCACCTTCATTATTAATTTTATCAATTCGCGCTGATAAAACCGGATCGTCCGGAGGCGCAAACGGCAATTTATCAATGATAACCAGTGACAACGCTTCCCCTCGCACATCGACCCCTTCCCAGAAAGATTGACTGCCAACCAGAATCGCATTATCCAATTTGCGGAAACGCTCCAACAGATATGAGCGCGAGCCCTGGCCCTGAAGTAACAACGGAAAAGAGCTGAAATCATCAGAATTCTGTAATAACTCATAAATCCGTTGCATCGCACGTAAACTGGTACAGAGGAAAAAAGCGCGTCCGCGGCTGGCACGTAATACCGGCAATGCCGATTGAACAACCTGGTCAATATAATTTTTATGATGCGGCTCCGGCAAGCCTATCGGTACATAAAGCAGCGCCTGCGCAGAAAAATCAAATGGACTATCCCAGCAAGCGGTTTGCGCAGTATTCAATCCCATTTCATTATTGTAATGAGAGAAATCCTTTTTAACCGACAAAGTTGCTGAAGTAAAAATCCAGGCACGTGGCGATGTCATCATTTGTTTTTGAAAGATTTCGGCAATTGATAGTGGCGTTGCATTAAGCTGCAGGGCATGATGATAAACTTCAATCCACCGCACATGATCCCGCATTTCTGTTTCACTACGCCAGCGCTGAATCAGGTACAAATGATTGGTGGCCCGTTGACGGCAATTTTCCAATCCTTCAGATCGCTCTGATTGACTCTCCAGTTGCTTTACCAAGGCAAGCAACTGTTCCAGCAACTTATCCAGCGCAACATTGAAATCCGAGTGTTGATTGATTGCTGACAAAGATAACCGCGTGTTGTCTTCCGTGATGGTTAAACGCAAATCGCGTGCAGCTTTTTCCATCGCGGCAATAGCTTCCGGCAGCGGCACAAAGTCCCCAGCCGCATGAATCGCTTCCACTCTGGCATCCCGTACAAGATCCAGCAATTGCCCGGTACTGATCGATTCGCCAAAAAACAGGCTGGCCGTTTCCGGTAATTGATGCGCCTCATCAAAAATGACCGTATTACAGGCGGGCAGCAATTCCGACAAGCCCTCATCGCGCAGCATGACATCCGCAAAAAACAAATGATGATTCACCACCACGATATCCGCCGCTAATGCTTGTTTGCGCGCTTCCATCACGAAGCATTTTTTATAGCTGGGACACTCGGAACCCAAGCAGTTATCCCGGGTTGAAGTTACATGCTGCCAAATGGCAGCCGTTTCGGGTACTTCATTAAGACCGCTTTTATCGCCACTGTTACTGATATTCGCATACCGTTCTATTTTCTGTAGATACTGGATCTCGTCGCGATTAACAAAGCTCAGCTGTGTATCCTGCAAACTTCTTTCCAAGTGATAATGGCAAATATAATTTGCACGCCCTTTTAACAATGCAATCGTAACCGGTATTTTAAGCGCCGCACGCACTGTTGGAATATCACGATTAAACAACTGGTCTTGCAGCGTTTTTGTTCCAGTGGAAATGATCACTTTACCCCCTGCCAACAAAGCCGACACCAAATAGGCAAAAGTTTTGCCGGTTCCGGTACCTGCTTCAGCCACCAGAACTTGATTTTTGGTTATTGTCGCTGCAATGGTCTGCGCCATTTCCAATTGCTGCGAACGCGCACGATACCCCTTGATGTGATTGGAAAGAATGCCATCGGATGAGAAAATGGAATCAATATCAAGCATATAATCAGATCTGCCGGAATTCCAAGGCTATGCGCGTATCACAATGGAGTGGAAATGATATCTTCAGATAAGGCTACGCTAATTAGGATAAGGCATTGAGAGTTCAGGATAATAAGAAACACGGTGTGTAATTTCCGGAAAGAATGAAAGCGAGAAAATCATCCCCAAAAAACGGTTATTGAGTAATGATCATGACTTACGATTTTCTGAGCCCAAGGAACGTTTAGCGCGTATTCTTCTGATTTCCTTGGGATCAATAACCAGCGGCCGGTAAATTTCGATTCTGTCGCGTGACTGCAATGATGTATGCGGTCCAACCAATTTTCCAAAAATGCCCAGCTTATTTTTTGCCGGATCTATTTCGGGAAATTGCTCCAAAAATCCCGAAAGCGCTAGGGCCTCACCCACCGTACAATTATCCGGTACAGTCATTTTTTTCAAAACCTGAATATTTGGAAGGGCATAGACGATTTCAACCTGAATCACTGTAGTCATCGTTTGCCGTAGATTACTTCCGCCCGCTCAATAAAGGATTCCACAAAGCTATTTGCGATCATATGAAATACCGGACCCACAAGCTTTTCCAGGATTTTATTTGAAAAAGTATAATGCAAACGAAATTTTATTTTGCACGCATTATCGGATAATGGAATAAACTGCCAATAACCATCCAAGTGCTCAAAAGGACCATCCAGCAGGCTCATTTCAATCAAATCGGGCGGAAAGCGCTTGTTCTTGGTGGTAAAGCTATGCTGGATATGATGATAATTGATCTTGACTGTCGCATGCGTGGTTACTTCATCCTGAGGATCCACCGAGGTACCGCCGCACCACGGAAGGAAATCCGGATATTCCTTGACATTATCAACTAATGCAAACATTTGCTCAGCTGAATATTCAACCAAAACTGATTTTTCTATTTCTGCCATAAAAGTAAATCAACTCACATCGATGAGGAACACCGAAAAACTGATAAAATATGCTTAATTTTAGTCATTCCCACTGCTTAATCCCTGTATGAGTATAGTACAAAATAAAAAAGCTTTTCACGATTATTTCATCGAGGAAAAGTACGAAGCAGGCTTGGCACTGGAAGGGTGGGAAGTTAAATCCATACGCGATGGCCGGGTTCAGCTGAAAGAAGCTTATGTCATTATTCGGAACAGCGCATTATATCTCATTGGCAGTCATATCAGCCCGCTTAAGACAGCGTCAACGCACATTAATCCTGATCCGGTACGTACCCGTAAGTTGCTGCTGCACGCAGAACAAATCAGACGGCTTATCGGCAAAGTCGAACGCGCCGGATATACACTGGTTCCATTGGATATGCATTATAAGACAGGCAGGATCAAGCTGGAAATAGGCTTGGCCAAAGGCAAAAAGCAGCATGATAAGCGCGAATCCGAGAAGCAAAAAGAGTGGGAACGCACTAAACAACGCTTGATGCGTGACAAGTAAAACAATTCATCATTATCTACCGACTTAATTTTATTCAATAATTTTTTTACGACTATGCAAAAACCTATTGCGATCTGGTTACTTATTTGTTGTGCCATGGTATTTGCCATGATAGTAGTTGGTGGCGTTACGCGATTGACCGATTCAGGGCTCTCAATTGTCGAATGGCAACCTATCGTGGGCACCATGCCCCCGGTCACACAGGAAGACTGGGACGTATTGCTCGAGAAATACCGCGCTACACCGCAGTATCAGAAAATCAATAAAGGCATGAGTGTCGATGAATTTAAAAATATCTTTTGGTGGGAATACTTTCACCGCCTGCTGGGTCGGCTTATCGGAATAGTATTTTTTGTCCCTTTTGTTTATTTTCTGGTTAAAAAAAGAATCGACCGATCTTTAGGAATCAAGTTGACCGGCATATTTATACTGGGGGGGTTGCAGGGGTTGATGGGATGGTACATGGTCATGAGCGGTTTGGTTAACGATCCGCATGTCAGCCAGTATCGGCTTACCGCGCATCTTGGGTTGGCTTTTGTGATTTTCGCCGCGATGTTTTGGGTTGCTCTGGGCCTGCTTACTCCGCAAAGCGAGCACCCCAAACCCGATGAAAAAATTCAAAGTTTGCGCAGATTCTCTTATAGCCTCACCTCATTGATCTTTATCATGATTCTTTCCGGAGGATTTGTTGCCGGTATTCGTGCTGGCTTGGCTTACAATACATTCCCGCTCATGAACGGATATTTGATTCCGCCAGACCTTTTTATTCTGGAACCCTGGTATCGAAATTTCTTTGACAACATCACTACCGTCCAATTCGACCACCGACTGATTGCGTGGCTATTGGCTTTTTTAGTGCCGCTTTTTTGGTTTAAAACACGCAAAGTCGAACTATCCGGCACTACACGTCTTGCTTGCAATCTTTTCTTGTTGATGCTGGCAGTACAGATCAGCCTGGGTATCACAACTTTATTGCAGGTGGTTCCGATTCATCTGGCAGCGTCTCATCAAGGGGGCGCAGTGCTGCTATTTGCGGCATCGCTATGGGTAAGCCATCGCTTCCGGTAGTACAGAAAAAAGCCGGGCAAATTTAATTGACCGGCTTTTTTAGTATCAATAGAACATAAAATTCTGTCAAAGCGCCTCAAACACACCTGCCGCACCCATTCCACTTCCAATGCACATGGTTACCATGCCGTATTTTTGTTTATGACGCCGCAATCCGTGCAGCAATGTAGCCACCCGAATTGAGCCGGTGGCTCCCAGCGGATGCCCTAATGCAATTGCGCCGCCCAAAGGGTTCACTTTATTGCGATCCAATCCCAGATCGCGAATCACTGCAAGGCTTTGCGCCGCGAATGCCTCATTTAGCTCGATCCAATCCAAATCATCCTGCTTGATGCCGGTTTGTGCGAGTACTTTGGGAATCGCTTTGATCGGGCCGATACCCATAATTTCAGGCGGCACACCGGCTACCGAAAATCCAATAAATCGCCCGATCGGGGACAGATTGAAACGTTGCATCGCAGCTTCGCTCATTAAAACCACCGCGCCGGCACCGTCTGACATTTGCGAGCTATTTCCTGCAGTTACCGAGCCTTTGGCAGCAAAAACCGGTTTCAACTTCGCCAATGCATCCAGGCTGGTGTCGGCACGGGGTCCTTCGTCAGTATCTTTGATGACAACTTTCTCACGCACATGGTGCGTAACTAGATCGGGGCGTTTCTCATCCACCGGATAAGGTGCAATCTCCTGCTGGAATTCGCCGGATTGGATAGCTTTGATAGCCCGCTGATGACTGGTCAGAGCAAACTCATCCTGATCTTCGCGCGACACTTTCCATTGTTCGGCCACTTTTTCTGCGGTCATACCCATCCCGTAAGCGATCGCCACATTTTCTTCATGCTCAAACATCATCGGATTCATGGAAACTTTGTTACCCATCATCGGCACCATGCTCATGCTTTCGGTACCTCCCGCAATCATCACGTCGGCTTCTCCGAGGCGAATGCGATCCGCAGCCAGAGCTACCGATTGCAGGCCCGATGCGCAAAAGCGATTGATTGTCATACCCGCCACATTATCGGGCAAACCCGCCAATAACAATCCCACACGCGCCACATTGATGCCTTGTTCCGCTTCCGGCATGGCACATCCGACAATCACATCATCAATTGCCTTCGGATCCAGTCCTTCGCATTGCTTCATCACCGCACGCAGCACATGCACCAGCATGTCGTCGGGGCGTACATTCTTGAACATGCCGCGCGGCGCTTTTCCCACCGGAGTACGTACAGCAGCTACAATATAGGCTTCTTGAGTTTGCTTGGTCATAGAATTCTCCGTGAATCGTGATATCAGTTTCTAAGTGGCTTGCCGGTTTTCAGTGTGTGCTCGATGCGCGTCTGGGTTTTTGCGGTTGCCAGCAACTCCATAAAGGCTGTTCGTTCCAATTCCAAAAACCAATTTTCATCGACCAGACTGCCGGGTGTTAAATCACCTCCACACATGACATGCGCTACCTTATTCGCAATCAGATCGTCATGTTCGGAAATAAAACCGCCCGCGCGCAAATTAACCAACTGGCTTTGAATCGTTGCAATGCCCGTGTTACCCGCCACGGGAATTTCCCGCATGCGCAATGGCGGGCGATAGCCAGACTCGGCTAATGCCAGCGCCTGTGCCTTGGCCACGTACAATAATTCAAAACGATGCATCACGATGGTATCGGCCCGACGCAAATAACCGAGATCCTTGGCTTGCTCCGCGCTTTTCGCCAATTCCGCCATTGCCACGGTTTGAAAATAGTGTTTGAGCGATGGGAAAGGATCGCCGTCTTTGGCATTTTGCGCCGCGCGCATGGCAAACTCCTTGCATCCGCCACCCGCAGGTAATAGCCCAACACCCGTCTCCACCAAACCAATATAACTTTCCAGCGTTGCCACCGCACGGTCGCAGTGCATGACAAATTCGCATCCGCCACCCAATGCCAAGCCATCCACGGCCGCAACCGTCGGAATCATCGAATAGCGCAACGCTTGTGAAGTTTGTTGAAACTGCTTGATCATTCCTTCCACTTCTGCCAGTTTCTTAGCCATCAGCACATCGGCAAGATCCAGTTCCCGTGCCACTTGCAGCACCGTAGCCTGGGCGGATTTCTTGAATTTTTTGAGGAATGATTGAAATGCACTCGGCGGCTGCGGTGGTGCAGGCGGCGCACTGCCCTGCTCCGCATTCGGTTTAGGCCGCTCCGTGGCCTTCTGTAAATTAGCTCCGGCAGAAAACGGCGGCTCTGTTTGCCAGATCACCAGGGCGCGCCAATCTTTTTCAGCTTCCTTAATTGCGTGCTGGACTCCTTCCAGTACGTCAATGCCAATCGTGTGCATTTTGCTCTTAAAACTGAGTATGGCAATGCCATCACCGTTATGCCACATTCTCACGGCATCGGTTTCAAATATGGTTTTTCCATATACCACTTCTTCACCGATTAATCGATCAGGAAACAATTGGCGTTGATACACCGGCAGTGCGGAACGCGGTTGCAGTTCCCCGGATGCAGGAGAAAAAGAACCCTGTGCAGCATGCACGCTTTTTTTGTCGCTTGCGGCAATCGTCATTACCCATTGTGGTAAAGGCGCTTGACTCATACTTTTCCCAGCAGAGATATCTTCCTGAATCCAATTGGCAATTTGCTTCCATCCTGCTGCCTGCCAGATCTCAAATGGCCCTTGATTCCAACCAAACCCCCAGCGCACTGCCAGATCGAGATCGCGCGCATTATCCGCAATGGCTTCCAGTTGTACTGCGCAGTAATGAAACAAATCACGGAATATGGACCACAAAAACTGTGCTTGCGGCTGCTGGCTATTGCGCAACGCAGCAAATTTTTCTGCGGGATTGCTGTGTTTCAACAGTTGTTTCAATTCATCATCCACTTCAGCCGCGGACAAACGATAGGTTTGCGATGGCAGATCAAATACATGAATTTCATTTTTTATTTTCTGATAAACGCCACGCTTGACCTTCTCACCCAGCGCACCGGTTTCGATTAAACCTTGCAGCCAATCCGGCACAGCAAAATAACGATGCCAGGGATCATCCGGCAACGTATCGCGCATGGTATTGATGACATGCGCCAAAGTATCCAAACCGACCACATCCGCGGTACGGAACGTTGCGCTTTTGGGACGCCCAATCAAGGAACCCGTCAGCGCATCGACCAGATCGAATCCAAAATTAAATTCCCGGCCATGATGCATGGTCGCTAGCAACGAAAACACGCCGATGCGATTGGCGATGAAATTGGGGGTGTCTTTGGCGCGTATCACGCCTTTGCCCAGATAAGTCACCAGAAATTCTTCCAGATGATCAAGCATTGCCACATCGCTGGATTGACAAGGAATCAATTCGACCAGATGCATATAGCGCGGCGGATTAAAAAAATGTATGCCGCAAAAACGATGGCGTAATGCTTCCGGAAAAGCTTCGGCCAGCTGATTGATCGATAATCCCGAGGTATTACTGGCAAAAATCGTATGCTCCCCCAAATAAGGCGCAACCTTGACATACAGATCGCGCTTCCAATCCATACGCTCGGCGATCGCTTCAATCACCAAATCGCAATCTTTGAGCTGTTCCAGATGTTGATCGTAATTGGCCGCTTGGATGCAGGTGGCTTTGGTTTTGATCGATAGCGGTGCGGGCTCCTGCTTTTTAAGTTTCTCCACCGCCTTGATCACATTGGTATTGGGATTGTCCGCATCACCCGGCAACTCAAACAACAATGTTTCGATATTGGCATTGACCAGATGCGCCGCAATCTGCGCGCCCATCACGCCAGCGCCCAGTACCGCAGCTTTCCGTACTAAAAAACGTTGATCTCTCAATTTCGCCTCCTGCTTGATCCGGTTATGGAAATGGAATAAGACACTGTTTGTATCGATCGTGGCTCAAAGAGTACAAGCATGAGACCTAAAGCGCAAGCTTGTTTGTTGTCTGAAATCCAGGATACCGCCCGCGTACTCTGCACTGTCGGCTTATGAACGTAGAAACCGCAATTGAAAAAATCAACCCCAGATATCCGCAAACTTCTCCGCGTTAAACCCCACGGTTGCACGCTGCCCATCGGTAATCAGCGGTCTTTTGATCAAACGGCCATTACCCGCAAGCAACGTGAGTATTTCCTTGTCAGATAAGGCAGGCAATTGTGCCTTGATTTTTAGTTCGCGGTACTGCACCCCGCTGGTATTAAAAAGTTTGTTCAATGAAACATTGGCGCATGCAACAATCCCGGCCAGTTCTTCCGCGGTTGGTGGATTTTCGGTGATATCAACAAATTCGTAGCTAATTCCGGCTTGCTGTAAACATTGCTCCGCCTTGCGGCAGGTATCGCATTTTTTATAACCGTAAAATTTGAGCATGATCTATTCGCCGCCTTTCGGGCCCCAAAAAACTACCCAGGTAGAAAAATCCGCTGAGAAATTCTCAAAACGATGCTCGACATGCGCTGCGACAAAAAATACCATACCGGGCTCAAATGAATGACGTTCACCCGCTACCACAATCTCGCCATGACCGGAATGGATGAAATACAACTCGTCCTGATCATGCGGTGTTTGTATATCCGTACCCTTGGGCGCATAAACTTCCACCGACATGGTGCCGTGCGCAAACGCCAGCGTAAAAGGCTCGCCCATCGGCCATTCCGCGCTGGCCTGGCCGGGTATGCGTTGCATCAGATCAATGAATGTCCCTTTCAGCATTCGTGTCACTTTTGTTTTATTAAATGCCTTCATTATTCAATAGAGAGAATGGATTGTAACGTCTTAGAAAACTGGGTGAAGTACGCTCATGATTGAGAAAAGCAATATCGCCACAATTATGAAAACTTCACATAAATCACTCCCCATGAATTACTTGACAAATTCTCACTTGTCACCGAATGCGTCATATCAAAATATCAATGACATCTCTATTATTGCGCAGACTGCAGTTTCTGCGACCGGAAAAATAACCAAATAATGGCTAGCAGTCATTGTTTCAGATTCCAAGCGGCGGCGCAGCCATCAGCAGGAGCAGGTTGATGCGATCGCCCATAGCGCCTTTCAGGTAATTTCTCACCATTCGATATTCCGACTTCAGGTATCCGATAATGAGCTCAATCGCCGCGCATCTCGCTAAAACGAATACGAATGAAATCCTAATTTTTACAAGATGACACTATGTTAAGTTTATCTGCCATGGTAAAGCAGAATCGTATTTTTCCTTTTCACCATTTACAGATATATGACAATGCTTGATATGAGGATTTACTCCTTCATATGGGCGCCATTCCCACGGTTTAAATGTTGAACTAATTATTTTTCTATTATAAATTATATACTTAACTCTTGAATCTTTACTGGAAACTAGCGAATCAACTAATCTTTGTGCATCACATCCATGCATCGGATCATGTGTTACGTCTAATGCAGTTACTACCCCAATTCCATTCTCGACTATCCATGGATTATGATCAGATTTTCGTGATGCATGCGCTGCATCGCCGATAGTTCCGTCACTAGAAACGCTACGATTAGGTGCAATCTGATTGATTTGCTCCCTTAATATCTTAAGGCTATCTGCCACTCTCCATGCCATTTTATTTCCCCTTTTCCTCGTCTATATCGTAACACTCGTTTGAAGTTATGCACTCTCGCCCCAGGTTCAAATCTTCATACACTTCATTACGCTGTTGATCCACGGTTTCTTTGCTATCTGATTGTGGACTATATCTCTGCTTGATCTGAGAAAATACAGTTGGCCAACCCAATCCAATCATCACTGCTGCTTGAATCGAGGCTTGAAATAAGCCTACTTGATTCCCTAAGAAACCAACTATTGAAGCTGAAATAAACCACAAAGACCATTCTATCAACGCACCCTTCTCTGTAAAGTTTTCTAATTTCCGCACTGTCCCAATTTGATTCAATTTAATCGAATAATCAACTATCTTAACTAAAATACCTATTACCCCGCACCCGAAAACAAAAAACCAAAATTCAGAATCACTTAGACGTGCAATACCATTATTATTCATAGCATCCTCGAGAGGAATATCTGTACCCTCAGCTATAGCATTCTTACAACAAACTAAGAGCATTAAAAATATCAAGATTCTTAATTTCATTATTCCCTCACAATTATCAGTTAATTAATAAATCAGTCAAATTTGTTAACTTGCTACTTATTCAATGATTCTATTGACTTCTATAATTCAATTTTAGTCTCCTAGATCCGAGCATAAAAAACTGCAGTCAACTTAAAAGTGCTAAGTGCTGTATTAAGTTTAATGAGATCTATTCGAATCCGAATTTCATAAATATGCTAAGTTATATCAGGTATTTCTTTTTGCCCAATATTGTATGCTTCAGAAAAACGATCAAGACCATGACTCCCGCCATTAACAAGTTTCCGGGCTGCGCGTAGATCCCCTTCCAATAGCTCTTTCTTAATTCGCAGTTCTTTTTCTTTTAAAAAAGCAGCAAGAATTCTGGCGGCAATTTCAGAGTCATTGGCAAGTTCGGGCTTTTCTATCAGCTTATTTCCCAGTCCGATTTTTTCACCTATTACTTTATAGTTATGACGACCAGTCAACTGGATGAAGCCGCGGCCTTTGTATTTCTCTCCATCCGGTTTTCCAGTATTACCCAGGTCTGCACGGTTATCATACAAATCAAAAGGGTACCCACTGGGTGATGTATTGTATTTCGACTTATATTCGTTAATCGGCTCAAAGCCCGCGGTCTCTGCACGAATCGTCGCCAAAGCCATAAGAACCATCGGTTTATCACTTAAATCCGCAGCTAACAGCTCATCCAATACCGGAGGCAAATGCTTTTTAATATTCCCGATCGGTGCATCCGGAAATATATGCGAAACGCGCTCCACCGTGACCTCGGCAATACTGAGCGAGCGGCCTGGCTCTATAGATATTTCAGGTATATTCAGTGCAGCCGACGTTCGCCTTCCGGCAATACCATCCGCCAGCAAACCTTTACTCAACTGAAAAGCACGAACCGCGGCTTCTGTTCCACCACCGTATTCACCGTCCTGATCACCTGGATTAAAACCTATTTCAAGTAAACGCTTTTGCAGCACTTTTACTTCGTTGCCTATAGAGCCTCTTTTTAATATGGTCATAGTTTATTAATTAAGTTATGAATAATAATCCGTTGAAGACCGAATCGTGAGTTAATTTATTAAGTTAAAACTGGGTCTTCGATAAGCCTGGAGCAAGTAACAAGATACACTTACATCCGTCACGAGCTTATCAAGCCACGGAATAATCAACTTGATCAATTGCTCGCTGTAATTATCCATTTATCATCCACCTTTTTTAACATAATAGTTGTGTAGCCATCTAAAATGAATTGCTCAACAACTGCAGGCACTTTGTCTTCAGAAGTTTTCTTTATTTGTTCTTCCATTTGATCATTCCCCTTTACAGTCAATATTTTTCTCTTTGATAAATTGAGCTCGCACACCAGAAAATTCTTCTGTATAAATTAAAGAAGTTGATTTAAATTTGTGCCCATTCCCTTCCAACCACTTGTTAATTTCTTTTGTCTTTTCCTTTTTTTGTGGTAAATCTGATTCCAACCACTGTTTAATACATATGCTATTTTTATCTTCAGCAAATGTTCCTGTAATTGGACGATCCATTCGAGTTAACAATAACATTTTGATGTTGGGATCTTTTGCTAATTCAACCGCTGCACTTCCAGTAGAAAAGCTTTGCCGGTAAGCTAGATCAAACGTTTGAGGCGTGGCTGTTTCTGAAGTCATTTCAATGGATGCTAAAAATGGAGGCATTCCTACGAGATAAGGGCAGTTTTGAGTACCCTTGTCACTCCCAAATACAGGTGCCAGTGCTAATTCCTTCCGATTGAATCCAATCTTTAGAGAATCTGGAAATTGTGCCGTCATTCCTGACCAAGCTACTTTTAACCCAAATGTGGTGTCTGTTCCAAATACAAAAGGCCGTATTTCGCCTTTTGTTGGCAGAGAAAATCTGGCCAATTCAATTGGACCAAGGTGTAATTTACCTACGGGTTTAACTTGCAAGCATAACTCTGAATTATCTTTTATATTAGATGGATCCGATAACATTAAAGCTGCATTTCCTCCGGCAAAGACAGAAGAGACATCAAAACCGAACAATAACCGATTACCTGTCCTAAAGCCTGCCAATACCGGCGGAGTTTGCCCTTTCTCAAATGCTGGCGCTATAACCAATTCTCTCCTAGCAATCGAAATTTCCGCTGTCGGAGCTTTGGTATCAATATCAACCCCAACATTCGATTTGGTCATAAATAACGTATGATCGAATCCTATGGCACAACCGCTTAAAGAAACTAACAATAGAACAGAGCTACTAATATTTAGAAAATTTGTATTATTCATGATCGTTCTCTTTTTGATTATTTTTCAGTGCATCCTCCATCGGCCAAGATGAACCAATGCGTGTATTCAGAAAATTGCCGTTGGGCCAAGCCAAATCGACTGTGGTATTTTTATCGATAACTTCAATCCAGCGGCGGTTATCCCAACCCAGACTTAGATATCCCCCTTCCTTGGTCTGGCCTATACCTAAGCCTATGATATCCGTGCCCTTCACAACAGCTTGATGACTGCCTTCGGGGATTGAAACTTTCATCACCATATGCCCAATACCGAACACATGTTCTGCGCCGGTTTTTTTATCGTAATAATGCACGGCACAACCGCTTAAAATACTCATAGTAATCATCACATTAATAAAATTAAACAGTGCCTGGATTCTTTTCATAAAGATATTGGCCCTTATACTCAAATCACGAGAACCTTCCCTTCTTCAAATGATTATTGCTCATTTTATGTAAATAATTTTATGCCTCGTGACACAGCTTTGTTTTTGCTTTAATAGCAGCTCGATACTGAATATCTATACTGAGTTATTTTTATACAACAAAATAATTTGCGCATAAATAACCCAATTGAGTCATTTTGAGTAAGTAATTACAAGAATTACAATTGGAGAAATTCCCTTATGCCAGTTTCACCAGCATTTCGCTGCGTGTCGAAACACCCAATTTGCTGTATATACTTTTGATGTGGTTGCGCACGGTGTGATAACTGAGACTAATCTCTTCGGCAATATCCTTGGGGGAGTTACCTTGGTAAATCAGCGTGGCAATTTCAAGTTCGCGGCTGGTTAGACCGGTTCTGTCTAACCGGTTGAAGATTTTTCCATTTTTGTTGGTTACGCGGGATAAATGCAGGAAATAAACATCTTGTTGATAATCGGCATTTGAGTGAATTAAAGTCAGTTTGATTTCATAGAGACGTTTACCTAGTTTTGACAGAAAGCTGTAGTATCCGATTTGATTGCATTGAACAAATTGAATAAGATTCAAGGCTGTCGAAAGAAACAAGTTTAGTTCCGGCCCGATAGCTTTTACAAAGGCTTGGCTTTGTAAAAGAACCGCACCATCATTCCGGATGGCGACGACCGGATCGGCATGATCCGACCAAAAGCTCTGCACTTTCCTGCGATTCAGTGTTTCTTCGCGAAATAATATGAAATTCAGCGTCTGCAACAGAGCGGGTCTAAGTATTTTCAGCAGTTCGATTTCACGTTGACTGAAAATTTGATGATGATTGGTGAGCCGACAAAAATAAAACCGGAATGCGGATTGATGCCCCTCATCAAAAACTGTAATGAGCGTATAGTTGTTATGTGATTGCTGCCAGGATTGATCGCAAGAATGATGACAACTACTCAGACCGTCAAGACACTCAACAAGATTAGCAGAATGGACCGGCAGTGACATATTCACGTTATCGCATATAAACCCTTCTCCTGGCAAATTCTGCAAAACAACGTGTAAGAAACGCTTCCACCCTTCTTGACAACATGTCGACTGATTAATGCTGTCAAGCAACTGCAGCGTATTTCGTTCGCCTGCAAGCCGTCCGTAGAACACACCATTGCATGCCAGAAGTGGCAATAATGCCACTTTCAATGCCTGATTAAATTCATCCCTGGTTTGGCAATTATTCAACCAATTGATCGTAGCCAACGCTATCTGATGATCCCTACACGCAAGCGCATCCCAACAAATTTCTTTATCCATGCTCCTACTCCCACTTTCTTTTTAGTATTTATGAAGCATTTTTAATGAGCAAGAAAAGTGTATCCCATCTAAAAATATAGTGGTTGTGAGAATTCTCACAAAGAATGAAGTAATACTATAAAAATGACGGGTTATTTGAGTTCTCGGATTAACAAATAAATAATGGCCAGGATCAAGCTCAATCCGGCATTCCAATAGCAATAATGATTACTATCGGAACGATGTAACTGTCATTCCAATGAATATAGCCGCTGCTCCATCCATTGCACGATATTCATCAGAAGCTCCGAGCGTGCCGGTTCTTTTAAGAATAGATGCTGGTGATACTGTAGATTAGAAAATATCAGAACCTCGTTATCAGGGTGAGACTGTAAAGTCGCACGGGCAAAATCCCTGCTGCCCCATGCCGGCGTGATCGGATCTTGCTCCGAATACACCAGATAATATGGTGTTGAAAATTCCTTCATGTGACGGCGAAAACTTACAATCTCCGCTTCGATACCTTTCACGAAACGCAGCAAGGTGCGACGGACAATCCAGCCATCAGCACGCAGGCGTGCTTTTTCTTCTTCACTATCGGTCAAATAATCCTGCACCCACTCCGGAGAAACCGGCGACAGAAAGCTGCGCAAGCCGGGCCAAGATGCCATTTCAAACAGGCTATCCAGGATAGGCACCGTCACTAATGCAACTACCTGATTGAAAATTAACGCAGGCAAGGGTTCATTCTGAGGGTGCAGGAAATGGGTTTCGGCGTGAAACGACAGCTTGATCAGAGGATTCGCCATCCAACCGCGCCACCCCGGTGGTTCGCTGACAGCAAACGCCGGAGCCAAAAAGACGATTCCTAGCACTCGTTTGAGCAATGCGTTTTCGTCGCGCAATTGCATCAAGTAAGAAGCGGTCACCAAAGCGCCCAAACTATGCGCAATAATAAACACCGGGCGTTCTGATTCACTTTCTACATCACACAGCGCAATCGTTTCTCTGAGCGCACGATCCAGATTGCGCCGAAGCGGCTCCAAATTCTTCAATGGCGATTGCGCCAGATAAGCATCGCCAACCTGCTGCTCACCCGAACCGCTGGCTAATGCTGAATCCGCCTGCTGCAATACCGGATTCGAAAGCCCATGCGCATAATGATCAAAACCAACAACTATGAACTTCCGCGCAAAATACTGCGCCACTTCGCCATAGCGCCCGATATGTTCATTCATGCCGTGAACGAGTAACACACAAGCTGTTGCTTGGACAGAATTTGCTGGTGAAAGCATCCGCAGGAGCAACGGGCCATCACTCTCCGGCTGATTGACATGTACTTCTTTTCCCCAGCGAGGATAAGGCTCACTGATAAATTTTTGATGCACACAGCCGGACAAAGCCATCGTCAGCAGGAAAATTCCCGCCAAAATTACTAACCTGTCAGACACAGGATACTCGGCATTAATACGAATTGCTTTTCTATCTCGTTCGACAGAATTCGTGCAAAAAAGAATTACAAATAGAACGCCATGAACCATCATCAAGTACAGGTTAAATTAGCAGCAAAATGCACTGAGGAATTTTATCCATTGGCACGAGTTAATGCTTCGAAGCTACTCTGAGGTGATCTTGTGTAAAAATTTTTCGTAATTATTCCTATAACATCTCATTAATTACTGATTCTGGATAAATGGAGAAAGTTTTCCAGAAATGAAATGACTAGGACGCCAACCAGCTAATAATTTCTCCAAAACAAAATCGTTAACTAGTCCCGCAGCCGCTCCAATTAATGGATTCGTTGCACTCACTCCAAGTGTCAATACATAGCGAAGGCTTTTTGAAGGAAGCTTTTGAATCCAATCTTTCGACGAGATATCGTGCATATAAGTGCGAATCAAACCTTCATCGGGATTGACACCTTTTAGCCAATCTTTAAATTTTGCTGCTCGATCCAGTAAGTTAAGAAAATCTTCAAAAGAGCGCTCGCCGGAGTCGATCACTTCAGCTAAGCTTGGAGAATCAGGCAAAACCATCTCAATAAATTGTCGGCGCATATCAACGTTTATCTTTGATCTTCTGAGGAGTTCGATATGCCGAGCCTGGATGATTCAAGAATTGACGGTGGAAGTTACAAAGTCACCACCATAAAATGACGCCAAAGCTAAATCGGCACGCGCCTCCAATAGATAGCTCAGCAGGAGAGCAATAGTTAATGGTTCAACCGAGGGTATAAGTTGGGATCTTTTTTGATTGATTAACTCCAAATCGATGTTTGTATCAACAATCATCCCGTGCTCCGCATTCATTACTTCAAACTTCAGATCGTCACCGGCTACGTAACCTCCTGGCATGGCGGTAATGATTTTATGGGCTACTTGATTAGTATATTCATTATCCAATAAATCACATTTCGCTGATTCAATGATACCTCCTTGAAGAAAGTAGTTTCCAGAAAGCTTACGTTTAGGAACTTTAGTCACAAAAGCACGAGAAAATCGCATTGCCTCCGGTTCCGGAATTCCTCTGAGTTTAAGTTCGTGCTCTAAACGCTCTTGCAACGGTGGTAACTGACCGCTTTTCTGATTACCAGCATAAATGGTCGAAACATAACGATAGAAAGGAGATATACCTAAAGAATCCGATGCAGTACCCAGTATCTCTTCACAGTAAACAGCTGACACCTCGCGACGATTCAGGAGTGTGAGGAAAAGACCAGTTCCGATTTGCTCAATGAGATTAAATAATGTGCCACGATCAATAAAGATATGTACCTTTTGGTAATACAACAATGCTTCAGAAATTTGACCGATTGTAATCGGTAAGTGTCCTTCAGATCGTCGTAAAACAATACTTTCAAACATTCAGAAATCCGATTTATTGTCACGGATTAACCGAAATCACCGTAGCGTGAGCGTTTTTTTCTGCTGAACATCGGGAGAACCACGCCCAGAAATATCCCGCCGCATAAAACTAGAGCTCCGGCAATAAACCAATCCTTCTGGTTGTGGTTTTCCAGTTCACGGTTTTCCAGTTGCAATGCAATGAGGCGCTCTTCGACTGTGGTTAATTTTTCATGCAATTCCTTGTTTTCCTCGTCAATAAGCAGCACATTGGCGGAAGTTTTTTTAATGGATTCCATTTGTTCCACTAACCGCTTGTTTTCACTCTCAAGTGTTTTCAGGCGTTTTTGCGAACTTTCATACTCATCCTTGATGGCTTTTAACTGGGTGCGTATAGAACCTTCATCCACGTTTGCAAGGTCGATCTGCTTCACCATTTTTTCCAGTTGCGATCTGGCGTCAGGTTCGGCGCTAAAATAACGGCTCAGTATCCAGCCTTCCGTGCCATTGGCAATCTTGACGCGCGTATGCCCGGTTTTTGCATCATTCTCCAGCACCTCCACAGGGGTGCCACTCTTCAACATTCTGAGAATTGCATGACTCAGGGTCGGGCCTCTGCGGAAGGTTACCTCCAATTGATCCGATACGTATCGGGTTTCAGCGGAAATTGAGACAGAATAGGGAAAACAGACAATAAGAGAAATCAGCAAAACGACATATTTATTTTTCTTCATAAAATTTATCGGGTGGGTTCAAGAATTATAAAAACCTGATTAGATTAGATTTAAACCAAGGAATGGATCTTAATAGGTTCTGGCTTTGGGCGGAAACGATTCGACCGTCAGCGGCTTCAGGCGCACGGGTTTGTAATCCAGTCGGTTATCTTGACTGAAAAATAGCGTATGTTTCAACCATTTGACATCATCCCGCTGCGGATAATCATCACGCGCGTGGGCGCCCCGGCTTTCGCGCCGGGCTTCCGCCGAGATCATTGTAGCAATGGCCACTTCTTTCAAGTTATCCAGTTCAAGCGCTTCAATCCGTGCGGTATTGAATATTTTACTTTTATCCTTGATTTCCGTGCGTCCCACTTGCTCACCGACCTCAAGAATTTTCTCCACGCCTTTTTGCAGCATATCTTCAAAGCGAAACACACCGCAATAAGTCTGCATGGTCTTGGCCAAGGTAGCATGAACTTGCGCGACACTCTCGCCATTTTGTTGGTTTTCCAATCGCGCCAGACGGTTCAATGTTTTGTCCGCTGCATCCTCCGGCAGTGGTTTATGATGCGAATGCGTTTTCAAATCTTCAATGATCTGATTGGCGGCAGCGCGGCCAAAGACGATAAGATCAAGCAATGAATTCGTGCCCAGTCGATTGGCTCCATGCACCGAAACACAAGCACACTCGCCTACTGCGTAAAATCCGGATACGACTTCTTCCGGGCCGGTTTTGTATGGCGCAACGACCTGCCCCAAATAATTGGTGGGAATGCCGCCCATCATGTAATGCGCGGTGGGCACGACCGGAATCGGTTCATTAATAGGGTCGACATGGGCAAATTTAATCGCCAGTTCACGGATGCCCGGCAACCGGGTTTTAATAATTTCACTACCCAAGTGATCAAGTTTTAACAATAAGTGATCACTCTCATCGCCACAACCGCGCCCGTCCTTCATTTCCGTAGTCATGGCGCGTGAAACCACATCGCGGCTGGCCAGGTCCTTAGCATTAGGCGCGTAACGCTCCATGAAACGCTCGCCTTCCCTGTTCAGCAAATAACCGCCCTCGCCTCGCACCGCTTCACTGATCAAAACGCCCACACCGTATACGCCCGTGGGGTGAAATTGCCAAAACTCCATATCTTCCAGCGGAATTCCTGCGCGTGCAGCCATGCCCAGGCCATCGCCGGTATTAATCAATGCATTGGTGCTGGCTTGAAAAATCCGTCCGCCGCCACCTGTGGCGAACAAAGTCGCCCGCGCCTGCAACACCAGAATTTCCCCGGTTTCCATTTCCAGCGCAGTGACGCCCAATACATCGCCTTGTTCGTCGCGAATCAGATCCAGCGCCATCCATTCGATAAAAAATTGCGTGTTGGCGCTGACATTTCGTTGATACAGGGTATGCAACAATGCGTGACCGGTACGATCAGCCGCAGCACATGAACGCGTGGCTTGCGCACCGCCAAAATTCTGCGACTGGCCGCCGAACGGACGTTGATAGATTTTTCCGTTTTCCAGACGATCGAACGGCATGCCAAAATGTTCCAATTCGTATACCACTTCGTTGGCATGACGGCACATGAATTCAATGGCATCCTGATCGCCCAGATAATCCGAGCCTTTCACGGTATCGTACATATGCCAATGCCAATTGTCTTCGGTTACATTACCCAGCGCAGCGGCAATTCCCCCTTGTGCTGAAACGGTGTGAGAACGCGTGGGAAATACTTTGGACAGCACCGCCACTTTCAATCCTGCTTCGGACAACTGCAACGCCGCCCGCATTCCGGCACCCCCTGCCCCAACAATGACCACATCAAACTTTCTTTTGATTAATGACACATTAACTCCACAATATTTCCGCAGTCCAAACCAGATAAAACAGCAAAGCAATCACCACCGCGATATGCATCATTAAGCGAATCGGGGTGGAATGAACATAATCCATAAGGATATTGCGCATACCCACCCATGCATGCCAGAACATACCCATAAAAAACACAAAAGTCGCGATGCGCAACCATTGAGACTGGAATAAGCCTTTCCATTCCGCGTAATTCTGTGGGGCAGTAACACATAACACACTGACCAGAACAATAAGATAAATTGTCATCAGAATGGCGGTCACACGTTGGAGCAGCCAATCCCTCGAACCGTAGTGCGCGCCAGTGACAGCCAATCCGGACTGCTTCACCATAGCACCAATCCCGACAATGTAGTGAGTACGAACCCCGCAATCAACACCAGTTTGCTTCCTGTCCGCGCCTGTTCCAATGCGATGCCGACTTGCATATCCAGTAACAGATGACGGATGCCGGCGCATAAATGATGCAAAAAGAACCAGAGTGATAGCAGCAGCATCAGCTTGATCATTGGATTATTGATATAACCCTGCAAAATTTCAAAGCCTTGCGGTGATTCCAGCAAGAGCTGCAAACCGCACAGCAAAAACGGGATGCCGGGAAAGAAGAGCAATACGCCGCTGATTCGATGCAGAATCGAAACCACGGCTGGGATGGGCTGTCTGATCTTGAGCAGATTCAGATATTTGGGACGGTTATGATGTAATTTTTCTTCCATGCGAAAAATTCTAGTGTAGAAATGTTGTCGCCAGAGTTAAGCTTACACGCTGAAGATTGAAGCCAAGTTTAGTCTGTTATGGTTTCTGATACAAGCCATATCAAGTCATACGATAATCTCACCCCGCTGATGAACGCCATCCTATCGAGAATAAAGTGGGACAAACGAACAATTGCAATTCAGCCGATTCGATGGATAAAGCAAGTGATAAAACACAAGTTAGGTATAATAAATCCATAGTTTGAATTCGTTCCCAACCGCATAGCGGCGCACTTTCTAACATCGTTAAACTGACAAGTACCATCATGCGATCCGTTGCAAGAACCATAGTATTATTAATTACTTTTTTGTCGTTACTCAGCGCTTGCAGTATTGTGCGCCTGGGCTATGATCACGGGGCACAACTCACTTGGTGGTGGCTGGACGGTTATGTCGATTTTAATCGCGGACAGACACCGCACGCTAAGCAGGCGATTCAGCAGTGGTTTAACTGGCATCGTACGGCACAGCTTCCGGAATATGTGGATTGGCTGGCAGCAGTACGCGACCAGATCGACGGCCCGTTGACAGCTACGCAAATTTGTCATTGGTCTGACGAACTGCAAAGTATTATCGCACCTGCCTTTGAACAGGCTGTGCAGCTGAGTGCACCGGTGGTCTTGCGTTTAGGCGAAGCGCAGTGGCGTCACCTCGAACAACGCTATAGCAAAAGCAATGAGGAGCTGCGTCACGACTATCTGCAGCCAGACCCGGAAGAGCGCCGGCAGGCTTCGATCAAGCGCACCATCAAGCGCATTGAGAATCTATATGGCAACATTAACAAAGTGCAACGGCAATTAATCGCAGCCAGCATTGAATCCTCACCTTTCAATCCCGAAATCTGGATGATCGAACGCCAGCGCCGACAACAAGAGACTTTGGGAATATTGCGTCAGCTCACTCCAGAATCCGTCACACCGGAACAAGCCATTACGGCTTTACAGAATCTGATCGAGCATACGCACCGTTCCGACGATCCGGATTATCGTGCTTATCAGTTAAAGCTATCCGAATATACCTGCGCTTTTATCGCGCACTTGCACAATAGCACCACCCCACTCCAGCGCCAGCATGCGCATGACAAGTTACTGAAATGGGAAACGGATTTACGCGCACTGATGACCGGAATATAGCGATTTACAAATTATATTTTCTGCATCACAATGTCTGATCTCGTCAAAAATTCATATAAAAATAATTTAAATTAACGATTTACGGTATAGGGAACGGAATTTCCGACCGGGTAAACCGGATTATCAAACTATCCGGCCCATGGCCAGGATGAGAGCGAAATCCTTGACCAATGATAGTTTACCGCCAAATCTCTTTTTATTCCAGAGGTAAAAATAATGACAACAGCAAGTATTAATTTATCCAATCTTGATGGTAGCAATGGTTTCCGCCTGGATGGTGAAACTGTGGACGTGCATATATTTCAAGACATCTCTGTGAGCAATGCAGGAGATGTTAATGGCGATGGCTTTGATGATGTAATTATTGGCACTCTTCGTGCTGATCCGAACAGTTCCATATTGGGTTCCAGTTACGTGGTATTTGGCAAGGCATCCGGCTTTGATGCCACGTTGGATTTATCCAACCTTAACGGCAGCGATGGTTTTCGCCTGGATGGTGAAACAGTGGATGAAACTCTTCTTCATCATATCTCTGTGAGTGGTGCGGGGGACGTGAACGGGGATGGTTTTGATGATGTGATTATTGGTGTTTGTCGGGCCCGAGATGATAGTTATTATTCAGGGTCTGAGTATTCTGATTCCAGTTATGTTGTGTTTGGCAAGGCATCCGGATTTGATGCGACAATGAATTTATCTAATCTTGACGGTAGCAATGGTTTCCGTCTGGATGGTGATGCATTACGTTTTGTTGTTAATTTAAATGTCTCTGTGAGCAGTGCGGGGGACGTGAATGGAGATGGTTTTGATGATGTGATTATTGGCACTTTTGTTAGTCAGGATGGTGGCGTATATGGTTCCGGTACGGGTGGCTCTAATTACGTAATATTTGGCAAGGCATCCGGCTTTGATGCGACGATGAATTTATCCGATCTTGTTAAAAGTAGAAGTGTTTTCTTCCAGAACATTGAAACAATGGATGATCTGTTTCTTACCGGAGTCTCTGTGAGCAACGCGGGAGATGTTAACGGGGATGGCTTTGATGATGTGATTATTGTTACTAATCAATATAATCAGAATACTGTTACTGCCCCTGGTTATGGCTACGTGGTATTTGGCACGGCCCCCGGCATTGCCATGACGAAGTTATCCGATCTTGACGGCAGCAATGGTTTCCGCCTGGATAGTGGGTATGAGGCATCAATCAGTTCTATGAGTGATGCAGGAGATGTGAACGGCGATGGATTTGATGATGTGATTGTCGGTGATGCAGGAGCTGATCTGAGCGGATATAATTCCGGTTCTAGCTACGTAATATTTGGCAAGGCATCCGGATTTGATGCCACGATGAATCTGTCCGATCTTGACGGCAGTAATGGATTTCGTCTGGATGGGGAGACAGGGAATGATAGATCAGGTATTTCGGTGAGCAGTGCGGGGGATGTCAACGGAGATGGTTTTGATGATGTGATTGTGGGTGCTTTTTTCGCTAGTTCGAGTGGTCTGTATTCCGGTTCCAGTTATGTGGTATTTGGCAAGGCATCGGGATTTGATGCGACAATGAATCTGTCCGATCTTAATGGCAGCAATGGTTTTCGTCTGGATGGTGAAGCAGCGAATGATCGATCAGGTCGGCCAGTCAGCAGCGCCGGGGACGTTAATGGCGATGGTTTCGATGATTTGATTGTCAGTGCTGTTAATGCTGATTCGAACGGTATCGATTCCGGCTCCAG